>NZ_JBSSGJ010000014.1:0-126561 GCF_054063535.1 Sinomonas sp. RB5 | reverse complement strand
GCTACCGCTGCCGAACGCTCATCCTCTGACAACGAACTCCATGCATACACAAAACTGCTCCCCTGCAATCGGAACTGAATTTCTCAGTCCAACTCTAGGGGAGCAGTTCACAGGACCGGCGCTCCTTCGCAGCTCTTCGGTGGCAGTTGCTTCAGCTGCTGCTGCCCTCGGGCAGGCTACCCTGCGTCGAAGCGGTCGCCGCTGCGCTCGTCGTCGTCAGAGTCCACCCCGGCGTCGCCGGTGCCGGCCCGCTCAGGGTGGTTGCCCACCTCCGAGATCGCCTGGCTCACCTCAGTGGGCTTGGCGTAGGAGCGGTCCGGGATCGCCTCGAGGGAGCGGAGTACGTTGCTGTCGGCCCCCTCCTGCTTCGCCCTGGCGACGAGGGCGTCCTTCTCGGCCGGATAGTCGACCCCCTCGAGGAACTTCTGGATCTGGATCGGGTTCGCGGAATCTGTCATGGCTCTCCTCTCGTCGTGAACCCGCTCAGCGGGTTCCCTCTGTCGGTGTGGTGGTCCCGGTCGCCCCGCCCCGCTCGGCGTCGCGCGGCAGGGATCCATCCGTCCCGTCGGTGCGGAGGTCTTCCCGGATCACGTGGGTCTCGCGGCGGCCATGCCGGCCCTGGTCGGTCTCCTCGCTGACGACGGCATCCTCGCGGGCCACTCCCTCACGGGCACTCTCCTCGCGGACGGCTCCCTCACGGGCACTCTCCTCGCGGACGGCTCCCTCGCGGGCCACTCCCTCACGGTCGACTCCCTCGCGGGCGGCCTGCTCACGGGAGGCGTCGGCGTCGCCGCGGCGGTCCGGATCGAGCTCGTCGGCCTTGCGGCGCTGCTCCTCGATGCGCTCCCGGTCCTCGCGGGTGCTCTCGCTGTGCCCCTGTGCCTCCTGGCGCAGGCGGGCTGCCTCGACTTCGGCGCGGTCGGCACGAACCTGTGCCTCGCGGGCCTTGACCTCCCGGTCTCGGACATCGATCTCGCGGCGGGCGGCCTCCGCGCGCAGCTCCTCGGCATGCTCGCGCTGGTGCTGCCTCCGGGCCTCGCCCCGCTTCCGGGACACCACGATGGCCACGATGATCGCAATGATGACGATCACGGCGACGACAATGACCGCCGTGAGCTGGGTCGGGTCCATGGGTCAACCTCCTGGGTGTCAGGTTTCCCTCCCTCTACCCGCCGGCGGCCGGATCCAATCACTCCCGCCCGCTCGCGGCAGCAGCTCCTAGGCGGAGCCAGCGGCGCCCGCAGGACCGGGTCCCGCAGGGCCGGCTCCTGCGGGACGCACGGCCTCGGCGATCTCGGCGGCCACCCGAGCAGGGTCCTCGTGGCTCCAGAACCGCAGGACCTGCCAGCCGGCCGCGCTGAGGGCCGCTGTCGTCTCGGCGTCCCGCTCGCGATTGCGGGCAATCTTGGGCCGCCAGTAGTCCACGTTGCTCGCCGGCTCAATGTAGTGCTGCGGGCACCCGTGCCAGTAGCACCCGTCGATGAACACCGCCACGCGCGCCCGTGTGAACACGAGGTCCGCCGTGCGCCGCAGGGCGGGGACCGGGCGGTAGGCGACGCGGTACCGCAGCCCCATCGCGTGGACCGCCCGGCGCACCTTGAGCTCGGGCGCCGTGTCCCGCGAGCGGTTGCCGAGCATCGTGCGGCGGATCGCCGGCGTGGTGGCCCAGGACGGCTCGCCCTTCCGGCTCCGGCGGGTGCCGCCCGAAGCGGACGACGCCGGTGACGCGCCCGCCGCCGGTGCGTCACCGGCGTCGTGCGTCTCCTCCGGGAACCCGGGCTGGCTCATGCGGCCAGCGTACGCCGGCGGCTGGGAAGGTGCTGGGAGGGCGTTTTGCCTGCTCCGCCACGGGTAGCGCTGAAGAAAGAGGGCTGGACGCCGCCCGGTCCGTGGACGGAAGGAACCCCGATGGGAACACTGGCATTCCTGGGCGCGAAGAGCCCGGGACGCGGGCCTCTGAGCCGTGGCGGGCCCCTCAGCGCAGTGGAGCCCCGGGGGATCCAGAAGCTCGTCCGCAACGTCGAGACCGGCAGGTTCGAACGGACCCTCTCCGGCCTCACCGCCGCCGGGGCGCTCGTGACGGCGGCCGAGATCTACCTCGAGCACGACAAGGCAAGCTTCGGCAATCCGTGGATGTGGGCCCCCGTGGCCCTCGGCCCGCTCGGCGCCGCAGCCGGAATCGGCGGAGTGTTCAGCGCGCGGCTCGCCCACACCGCACTGCCCATCGCGAGCGCCGCCATCGTCGCCAACGGGCTCCAGGGGACCTACCTCCACCTGCGCGGGATCGCGCAGCGACCCGGCGGGTTCCGGGAACTGCGCTACAACGTCGAGATGGGCCCGCCGCTCCTGGCTCCCCTGCTCGTGACCCTGGTCGGGGGAATGGGGATCCTCGCCTCGATCCTGAGGAGGGAGCCGTGACGCTGCCGCTGCCCGCCGAGGACGGCGGCGGACGCTTCCCGGGCCAGCACGCCCTCGACGAGCGCGGGCACTGGGACGACGCCACGGCCGCGCTCGTCGTCGCCCGGACCCAGCGACCGCCGGACGTCAGCTTCTTCACGGCCGAGGAGCAGGCCATCGCCTCCGCGCTGCTCGACCAGCTGGTGGGCCAGGAGCCGGACGCGCAGCCGCGCATCCCGCTCGTGAACTTCGTCGACGCCCGGCTCGCGGCCGGCGAGACGGACGGATGGCACTACGCGGACCTGCCCGAGGACGCCGAGGTGTGGCGGCAGGGGCTCCGCTTCCTCGACGAGGACGCCCGCGAGCACTGCGGCACCGGCTTCGCGACCGCGGGCCCGGAGCAGCAGGAGACCGTCCTGAAACAGCTGCACTCGGCAGACGGCCCCTGGCACGGCTTCCCGGCCGGCCACGTGTGGAACCTGTGGCTGCGGTACGCATGCACGGCGTTCTACTCCCATCCTTCGGCGTGGGACGAGATCGGCTTCCCCGGCCCCGCCTACCCGCGCGGCTACGCCAATCTGGGAATCGGCCGCCGCGAGCACTTCGAGGTCCGGGACGCGCGCCCGGGTGAGAGCGCATGAGCGCGGGACGGGGGCTGCGCGGCGTCCGGGCGCGGAACGAATCGGCCTGGCTCCTGCCCCTCGCCGACCCCGACGTGGACACCGGCATGCGCCGCTTCGGGGACGACGACGAGGTAGACCTCGTGATCGTCGGCTGCGGCGCCGGCGGGTCGACCATGGCCCAGCGCCTCGCGCGGGCCGGGTGGAGCATCGTGGTCCTCGAGGCGGGACCGTTCTGGGAGCCGGACCGCGACTGGGTCAGCGACGAGGCCGGATCGCACCGGCTGTACTGGACGGAGCCCCGGGTGATCGACGGCGACGACCCGGTCCCGCTCGGCTCGAACAACTCCGGCCGCGGCGTCGGCGGCTCGATGGTGCACTTCGCCGGCTACACGCCCCGCTTCCACCCGAGCGACTTCCACACCGAGACCCTCGACGGGGTCGGCGCCGACTGGCCCCTGCGGTACGAGGACCTCAAGCCGTACTACGAGGACATCGAGGAAGAGCTTCCGGTGGCCGGCCAGGACTGGCCGTGGGGCGATCCGCACAGCTACCCGCACACCCCGCACCCCGTGGGCGGCAACGGCGAGGCGTTCCTGCGCGGGGCCCTCGCCTGCGGGATCGAGGCCCGCGTGGGGCCGGTGGCCATCTCCAACGGCCGCTTCGGCCACCGCCGGCACTGCATCTACCGCGGGTTCTGCCTGCAGGGCTGCAAGGTGGACGCGAAGGCCTCGCCCCTCATCACCCACGTCCCCGACGCCATCGCCCACGGGGCGGAGATCCGGGCCGACTCGATGGTCACCCGGGTCGCGGTCGATCCGCGCACCGGCCTGGCGACGGGCGTGCACTACGAGCACGGCGGCGTCGAGCACTTCCAGCGCGCCAGGAACGTCGCGGTGGCGGCCTACTCGATCGAGACCCCCCGGCTCCTGCTCAACTCGGCCTCGCCGCAGTTCCCCGACGGCCTGTGCAACGACCACGATCTCGTGGGCCGCTACCTCATGGTGCAGGGCGCCCCGCAGACCGGCGGCCGGTTCGAGGAGGAGGTGCGCATGTACAAGGCGCCGCCGCCGGAGGTCAGCTCGGAGGCCTTCTACGAGACGGATCCCTCCAAGCCGTACAAGCGCGGCTACTCGATCCAGACCGTCTCCCCGCTGCCGATCACCTGGGCAGAGCACATCGCCGCACAGGGGCACTGGGGCACCGAGCTGCGCCGCCGGATGACCGACTTCGTCCACTGGGCCTGCCTCGGCGCCCTGTGCGAGTTCCTCCCCCAGCCGGAGAACCGGGTCACCCTGGATGAGGAGAAGGACCGCCGCGGCATGCCCGTGGCGCGCTTCACCTACAGCCGCTGCGGCAACGACCGCCGGCTCATGGCCGCCGCCGCCGGGACCATGGAGGAGATCCTCACCGCCGCGGGGGCGAGCGAGGTCATGACCATCGAGCGCTACGCCCACCTCGTGGGCGGCGCGCGCATGGCGGCGGACGAGCGGCACGGCGTGGTGGACGCCGACTGCCGCACCTTCGCCGTGCCGAACCTCCTCATCACCGACGGCAGCGTGCTGCCCACCCAGGGCAGCGCCAATCCAGCGCTGACCATCATGTCGCTCGCCGCGCGCACAGCGGCCCGCCTCGGGGCGGGCGCGCGCGGAGGGCTGCGCCGACCACAGCGCGAACCAGCACGCGAACCAGCACGTGAACCAGCAAAGGAGAGCTGACATGGCCGAGAAGAATGTGGCCGAATTCCTGCTCGAGAGGCTCAAGGCCTGGGACATCAGCACCGTGTTCGGCTACCCCGGAGACGGCATCAACGGCATCGTCACCGCCCTCGGCAAGGGCGAGGGGCCCCGGTTCGTCCAGGCGCGGCACGAGGAGATGGCCGCCTTCGAAGCGGTGGGCTACGCGAAGTTCACCGGCCGGGTCGGAGTGTGCATGGCCACCTCGGGTCCCGGCGCGGTCCATCTCCTCAACGGCCTCTACGACGCCAAGCTCGACCACGTCCCGGTCGTGGCGATCGTGGGCCAGGCGGCGCGGACCTCGATCGGCGGCTCGTACCAGCAGGAGATCGACCTGCCCTCGTTGTTCAAGGATGTGGCCTCCGACTACGTCCAGCTGGTCACCGTCCCTGAGCAGCTGCCCAACGTGATCGACCGTGCCATCAAGGTGGCCTGCGCGCGGCGGGCGCCCACCGCCGTCATCATCCCCTCCGATGTCCAGGAGCTCGAATACTCCGCGCCTCCCCACGAGATGAAGATGGTGCCCTCAAGCCTCGGCATCGAGTGGCCGGAGCTGGCTCCGGACACCGAGGGACTCCGCAGGGCCGCCGAGGTGCTCAACGAGGGCAAGAAGGTTGCGATCCTCATCGGACAGGGCGCCAGGAACGCGGCCGCGGAGGTCCAGCAGGTCGCCGAGCTCCTCGGCGCCGGTGTGGCCAAGGCGCTCCTCGGGAAGGACGCCCTGCCGGACACCCTGCCCTTCGTCACCGGCTCGATCGGGCTTCTCGGGACGCGGCCGAGCTACGAGATGATGCGCGACTGCGACACCCTGCTCACCATCGGCTCGAGCTTCCCCTACCTGCAGTACATGCCGGAGCCGGAGAAGACGCGGGGCGTGCAGATCGACGTCGATCCGACGATGATCGGCATGCGCTACCCCTACGAGGTCAACCTCGTCGCCGACGCCGCCGCAGGGCTCCGCGCGCTCATCCCGCTCCTGAACCGCAAGGAGGACCGTGGGTGGCGCGAGGACATCGAGGACAAGGTGTCGAAGTGGTGGGCGGACATGCACGACGAGGCCCTCGTCGAGGCCGATCCGGTCAATCCCCTCCGGGTGTTCTCCGAGTTCTCTGAGCGCATCCCGGCCTCCGCGATCGTGACGTCCGACTCGGGCAGCGCGGCGAACTGGTATGCCCGGCAGGTCCGCTTCCCCGCGGGCGTGCGCGGGAGCCTGTCCGGGAACCTCGCCACCATGGGCCCGGCCGTCCCGTACGCGATCGGCGCCAAGTTCGGGCACCCGGACCGGCCGGTCATCGCGTTCGAAGGGGACGGTGCCATGCAGATGAACGGCCTCGCCGAGCTCATCACCGTGGCGCGCTACTGGAAGGAGTGGCCGGACCCGCGGCTCGTGGTCGTCGTGCTCCACAACAACGACCTCAATCAGGTCACGTGGGAGCTGCGCGCATTCAGCGGCTCGCCGACGGTGCCGATGACGCAGGAGCTGCCGGACGTGGACTACGCCGGGTTCGCCGCGAGCCTGGGCCTCGGCGCCATCTCGGTGGACAGCCCGGACGCCCTCGGCGGGGCGTGGGACACGGCGCTCACCGCGACGCGCCCCACCCTCCTCGACGTCCGCACCGACCCCAACGTTCCGCCCATCCCGCCGCACGCCACGCTCAAGCAGGCCCTCAACACGGCCAAGAGCGCCGCGAAGGGGGACGAGAACGCGTGGCAGTTCATCAAGGAGGGCCTCAAGGTCAAGGCCCAGGAGCTCCTCCCCGGGCACCGGGAGTGATGGCCGTGGCGCACGACGCCGGATCGGGCGCCACGGTCTCGGCCGTCACCGCTGCCGCGTACACCGTCCCGACGGACGAGCCCGAGGCCGACGGGACGTTCGCGTGGGACTCCACCACCATCGTGGTGGTGCGGGTCGAGGCGGGCGGCACGCACGGGACGGGGTACACGTACGGCCCGGCGGCCCTGGTGGGCCTGGTGCAGGAGCTCCTCGCACCCGCGGTCCTGGGTGCCGACGTCTTCTCCGTCCCGGCCTGTTCCGAGGCGATGGCCCGGGCGCTGCGCAACGCGGGCCAGTCCGGGGCCGGCGCGTACGCGGCGTCGGCCGTCGACTGTGCGCTGTGGGACGCCGCGGCGCGGCACGCCGGGCTGCCCCTGCACCATTTCCTCGGCGCCGCCCGCGCCGAAGTGCCCGTCTACGGCAGCGGCGGCTTCACCACGTACACCGATGCCCGCATGGCCGAGCAGCTCACCGGCTGGGTGGGGCGCGGGATCCCCCGCGTGAAGATCAAGATCGGGCAGGACCGCGGCGCGTCCGAGTCCCGCGACATCGCACGCATGCTGGCCGCGCGGAAGGCGATCGGCGGCGACACCGACCTGTTCGTCGATGCCAACGGCGCCTACACCCCCAAGCAGGCCGTGCGCGTCGCGCAGGCCGCCGGCGAGGCCCGGATCACGTGGTTCGAGGAGCCCGTCTCGAGCGAGGACCTCGACGGTCTGCGGTTCGTCCGCGAGCGCACCTCCCCCGACGTCGCGGCCGGTGAGTACCTCACCCGGCTCAAGGACGCGGAGCGGATGTGCGCCGCGCGTGCGGTGGACTGTCTGCAGGCCGATGTGACCCGCTGCGGCGGGATCACCGTCTGGCTGCGCATCGGCGCGGTCGCGGCGGCCCACGGCCTGGGCTTCTCGGGCCACTGCGCCCCGGCGATCTCCGCCGCCCCGGCCGCCGCCGCCCCCGGACTCCGCCACCTTGAGTGGTTCCACGACCACGTCCGCCTCGAGGCGATGCTCTTCGACGGCGTCCCGGAGCCGGACGGCGGGACCATCGCCCCGGATCCCTCCCTGCTCGGCAACGGGCTGGTGCTCCGCACGGCGGACGCCGAACAGTACCGGGTGGCGTGATGTTCCGAGGCCGTCCCGTGATGCCACCGGGCCTGGGGGCCTTGCGCCCCGGGACGGCCCCGACTCCGGCCACCGTTTCGCGCCGCGGCGCGAGGGGTAAGAACGGCGCGCCTGTTGGCGGGGGTCGCCGGGAGGGTTTCGTTCAGGAGGGACCATGAGTCAGAGCACGCTCGGCACCATCCGCACCAGCATCCCAGGCAGGCTGGATCGCCTGCCCTGGGCCCGATGGCACTGGATGGTCGTGATCGGCCTCGGCACGGTCTGGATCCTCGACGGGCTCGAGGTCACGATCGTCGGGTCGATCAGCGACCGGCTGACCCAGCCCTCCGGGGGACTCGGCCTCTCCACCGCCGGGATCGGCCTCGCGGCCGCGATCTACGTGGCGGGCGCCTGCGTGGGCTCCCTCGTCTTCGGCTACCTCACCGACCGGTTCGGCCGGAAGCGGCTGTTCATCATCACTCTCGGCCTGTACCTGCTGGCCACGGTCGCCACGGCGTTCTCCTTCAACCCCGTGTACTTCTACATCTGCCGGTTCTTCACCGGCGCGGGGATCGGCGGGGAGTACTCCGCGATCAACTCAGCGATCGACGAGCTCATCCCGGCCCGGCGCCGAGGGCTCGTGGACCTCGCCATCAACGGCTCCTACTGGCTCGGCACGGCCTTCGGGGCCATGCTCTCGGTCGTCCTGCTCAACACCGCCCTCTTTCCCGCCGGGCTGGGCTGGCGGCTCGCGTTCGGGCTCGGCGCCGTCCTGGGCCTCCTGATCCTCCTCGTGCGGCGGAACGTGCCCGAGTCCCCGCGGTGGATGTTCATCCACGGCCACGAGGACGCCGCCGAGAAGACCGTGAAGGACATCGAGTCCGAGATCGAGGACGAGACCGGGCGCCGGCTCAGCGAGGTCGACAACTCCATCACCATCGAGCAGCGCCGCTCGATCGGCTTCGGCGAGATCATCCGGGTCTCCCTCGAGCGGTACCCCAAGCGCGTGGTCCTGGGCCTGTCGCTCTTCGTCGGCCAGGCCTTTCTCTACAACGCCGTGTTCTTCACCTACGCGCTGGTCCTGACCAAGCTCCTGCACGTCCCCGAGGACGTGGCCCCGTGGGCCCTCGTGGCCATCGCCGTGGGCAACTTCGCCGGCCCGCTGACCCTCGGCCACCTGTTCGACTCCGTGGGCCGGCGGGTCATGATCTCCGCGACCTACATCGGTTCGGGGGTCCTCCTGGCCATCGTCGCCGCCCTCTTCGGCGTGGGCGCCCTGGACGGGTTCTGGCTCACCGCCTGCTGGACCATCGTGTTCTTCGTGGCCTCGTGCGGGGCGAGCAGCGCCTACCTGACGGTGAGCGAGGTGTTCCCGCTGGAGACCCGGGCACTGGCGATCGCGTTCTTCTACGCGGTGGGCACCGGCCTCGGCGGCATCATCGGCCCGCTCCTCTTCGGCGGCTTCATCGGTCAGGGTGTCGGGGCCGTGGCCGGCGGCTATTTCATCGGCGCCGGCCTGATGGTTGCCGCCGGCCTTGTCGAGGTGTTCCTCGGCGTCGAGGCCTCCCGCACCTCGCTCGAGGAGGTTGCGCGGCCCATCACGGCCCAGCAGGAGGCGGTGTGACACCGCCGCGGCACACCCGCCCCGCCCCCGTCCGCGCCTTCCTGGAGTATGTGCTGTGGACAGCCGTCGGCACGCTCTTCTGGCTCGCCACCGCCTCCACGGTGACCGCCGTGGAGACGGGCATCGCCGCGGCCGTCTCCCTCGTCTGCGCGGTGCTCGCCCGGCTGGCCCGACGCGCACTGCCGTTCCGTGCACGTCCGGGCCGCGAGTGGCTGCGCTGGGCGGCCGTGGTGCCGCTGGCAGCCTGCGCTGACCTCCTCCGGCTGCCCGGATGGCTGCGCTCCGGGCAGCCGGAGCAGTTGCGCGAGGCCGCGATGCCCACGGGCGGCGACCGTCAGACCGGCTGGCGGGCGGGCGGCATCGTGGCCCTCTCGGCCACGCCGGGCTCGGTCGTCGTCGCCTCAGACCCGGACTCAGGGGCTGTCACCGTGCACTCGGTCACGTCCGGCTGGCCCCGCCTCGACGAGCAGGTCCTCAGGGACAAGGAGCCGGGGCGATGAGCTCCGAGGCCCTGTGGGCCGGCGCCGCCCTCGCGTTCCTCGTAGTGGGCGTGGCCCCGGGCCTGCTGCTGTGCGCCCGGGGGACCGCGATCGCACGGCTGGTCGGCCTCGAACTGCTGGGTGCCTCGGCGATCCTGGCCATGATCGCCCTCTCCGCCGCCGTGAACCAGTCCTCGTACCTCATCGTGCCGCTCGTCCTCGCGGTGCTGACCGCCACGGGCACCCTCGTCTACACGCGCCTCCTCACGCCCGAGGCCGCGGCCGCGGGAGAGGCCGGCCCGGGCGCGGATGGCAGAGCCAGCGGCGGGGCTGGAGGCCAGTGATGATCGCCGCCCAAGCCGTGTGCGCCGCCCTCGCAGTGCTCGTCACCGCCTATGCCGCCGGCGGGGCCCTGCTCGCCCGGTCGCCGCTGGCCCGGCTGCACTTCCTGGCCCCGGTCACCACCCTCGCCGTCCCGCTCCTCGCAGTGGCGGCCGTGCTGGCCTTCGGGGTGTCCCTGGGGAGCGCGTCGGTCGTGGTCACGGCGGCGGCGATCGCCGTGAGCGGGCCCGCGCTGACCGCCGCCGTGGGGCGCGCCCTCGCCGCCGAGGCGGGAGCAGATGTCGGGAAGGAGCCCGAATGAGCGACTCGCTCCTCACTGACCTTCTCCTCGCCGTGAGCCTCACGCTCGTGCTCGCCGGGGCAGTCGTCGTGGTGCTCACGCGGCGGCCGTCGCGCCAGGCCGTGGCGCTCTCGGCCTACGGTCTGGTGCTGGCCCTGATGTTCATGGTGCTGCAGGCGCCGGATGTGGCCCTGAGCCAGGTGGCGATCGGGACCGCCGTCGTGCCCCTGATCGTGGTGCTCGCCATCCGGAAGGTCGAGAGCATCCGCTCGGAGCAGGCCGAGTCCCGCAGCGGGCAGGACGAGCAGTGAGCCGCCGCGTCCGGGTGTACCTCTTGGCTGCGGGGCTCGCGGCCCTCGGCGCGATGCTGTGGGCCTCGTTCGCGGCGCTGCCGGGCTTCGGCGGTGCGAGCCACCCCTACCGGGACCTCGCGGTGGCCGCGACCTTCGCCCATGCAACGGCCAACGCCGTCTCGAGCATCAACTTCGACCAGCGGGGCTTCGACACGTTCGGGGAGGAGACGATCCTCTTCTGCGCCGTGGCGGGCGTGGTGGCCCTCCTGCGCCCCGTCCACCGCGAACGCCGGCGCGAGGTGGGCAGCGGCGGCCAGACCCTCGAGTCCACGAGCCTCGTCGTCTACGTCCTCTTCCCGCTCACGCTCGTGCTCGGCGCCGATGTCGTGGCCCACGGCGCCATCACCCCGGGGGGCGGCTTCCAGGGCGGGGTGGTCCTGGCCACCGGCATCCACCTGCTCTACGTCGGCGGCCACTACCGGCTCCTGGAACGGCTGCGCCCGCTCGACTGGTTCGCGCAGGGGGAATCACTAGGCGTGGTGCTCTTCGGCGCCCTCGGCCTCGCAGGCGTGGCGCTCGGGGCAGACCTGTTCGCCAACGCCGTCCCCCAGGGCCAGCTCGGCGACCTCGTGTCCGCAGGGACCGTTCCCCTGTTCAACATCGCCGTCGGGATGACGGTGGCCAGCAGCGTCGTCATCCTCCTCTCGGGGTTCCTCGACCAGACGCTCGCCATCCGCGCCGATCCCCGCAAGGGTCCGCGGGACGAGGACGAGGAGGGAGCCGCGTGACCGTCTACGCCTACATCGTGGCCGGCGCCGTCATGCTCGTCGGCATCGCCGGGATCGCCACGAGCCGGAACCTCGTCCACGCCGTCGTCTCGCTCTCCGTGGCCCAGTCCGCCACCTACATCCTGCTCATCGCAGTCGGCTACCAGAACGGCGGCCTCGCTCCCATCTTCGGCTCGCAGGTGGGCCGGGACACCGCCGTCGTCGACCCCGTCGTGCAGGCGCTGACCCTGACCGACATCGTGGTCTCCGCGGCCGTGACCTCCATGCTCCTGGCCCTGGTGATCCAGATGGCCAAGCGCCGGCGCGCCATCGATCCCGACGACCTCGGCCCCCTGGAGGGCTGAGGCATGCAGACCGGACTCGCGCCGCTCATGCCGGCCCTCGTCGTGGGGCTCGTGCTCACTGCCGGGGTGCTCATGGCGGTCGGGCGGTACGTCCGCAGGCCCTTCGCGGACCTCCTGGCCATCGCCGCGGCCGCCGCCGCCGTCTGCGTGGACGGCGTGCTGCTCGCCGGCACCTCCTCCACCAGGCTCGTCTACTGGATGGGGGGCTGGTCAGCGCGGGACGGGCGCACCGTGGGGATCGCCCTCGTGGGCGACGGCGTGGGGGTGGGCCTGGCACTGCTCGCCGCCGCCCTCATGGCCGCGGCCCTCGTGTTCTCATGGCGGTACTTCGAGTCGGACAGCTCCCACTACCACGGCCTCATGCTGCTGTTCCTCGCCGGCATGACGGGATTCGCGTTCGCCGGGGACGTCTTCACGATGTTCGTCTTCTTCGAGCTCATGGGCGTTGCGGCCTATGCGCTGACCGGGCTCAAAAGCGAGGACCCCTCGGCGGTCCACGGGGCCATCAACTTCGGCATCATCAACTCGCTTGCCGCCTATCTGTCGCTGACCGGGGTGGGGCTCGTCTACGCGCACACCGGCAGCCTCAACCTCGCGGCCCTCTCCCACCAGCTCGAGGGCGACCACGGCATCCTCGTGCCCATCGCGTTCGTGCTGCTGTGCACCGGCTTCCTCGTCAAGGGCGCCCTGGCACCGTTCCACTTCTGGCTCGACGACGCCCACGCCGTCGCCCCCTCCCCCGTGTGCGTCCTCTTCTCCGGTGTCATGGTCGAACTTGGGCTGTACGGGGTGGCCCGGGTGTACTGGGCGGTGTTCAGCGGCACCCCGGCGGCGGAGGGGATCCGCACGCTGTTCCTGGTCCTCGGCGTCCTCACCGCCGTGGTCGCGACCCTCATGTGCTTCATCCAGCGGCACCTCAAGCGGCTCCTGGCCTACTCGACGATCGCGCACATGGGCGTCTTCCTCGTGGCCCTCGGCTCCGCGACGGAATCGGCGCTCGCCGGGCTCGCGGTGTACGTCCTCGGCCACGCTGCCGTGAAGGGCTCGCTGTTCCTGCTCAGCGGCGTGGTCCTGGACCGGTACGGGAGCGTGGACGAGTACACGCTCCAGGGCCGCGGCCGGGACGCCCCCCTGCTCGGCGGTGCGTTCCTGGTGGCCGCGGCGGCCCTCGCCGGCGCTCCCCCCTTCGCCACCGGCCTGGGCAAGGCCGTCACGGAGCACGCCCTCGGCGAGGCGGGGCAGTCCTGGGGGATGGCGCTCATGATCGCGGTCTCCGCCCTCACGGCCGGCGCCGTGCTGCGCGTGGGCCTGCGGATCTTCCTCGGGCTCGGCTCCCCGCCTGAGGGCATCGAGGCCGAGGGCATGAGCGGGGACGAGGAGATGATCGAGGTGCGCATAGGCCGGGAACGGGTCCCGCTCTCGATGAGCCTTCCGGTGGCCGCGCTCCTCGGCGCCGGCGCCCTGCTCGGCTTCGTGCCCGGGATCACGGATGCCGCTTCAGGGGCAGCGCAGCAGTTCATGGACCGGGCCGGCTACGTCGCGGCCGCCCTCGGCGGCGCGGCCAGTGCGTCGCCGGGCGTTCCCGCCTCAGGGTGGGACGCCTCGGGGATCCTCTGGGGGTCCGTGACGACCCTCGCGGCGCTCGGGGCGGCCGCCGTGGACCTCTACCGGCACCGCCTCCCCGCGGCGGGACGCCGTCCCTTCACCGTCCTCGACCCGCCGCTGCGCTTCCTGCGGAGCCTGCACTCTGGGCGGGTCGGCGACTACACGGTCTGGCTCGTGCTCGGCATCACGGCCTCGGGCGCGATCGTGCTGTTCTAGCACTGTTCGCTGGCCAGGATGCAGGTCAGGTGCTGGTCAGCGGGCGGTCCCGGTGTCCTGCCCGGAGCGGGATCAGTCCGCCCCTTGGCAGAGGGCGTCCTCGCTCGCGCACCCACAGCCCTCGGCGGACCGGGCCAGCCCGGGCTGCGGGCGCTCGGCGGACGCGCGCACCGGCTCGGCCGCTCCTTGCCGGCGCCGCGAGCCGGTGTACACGATCTTGCCGATCCCGCTGATCTGGAGCGCGAGTTCGCGCGTGGTCCTGATGTCCAAGATGCCCCTCCCCATGGCAGACGTGACGAGCGTCACAACACGATAGGCTACTGGAAAGTAGCCTAGACGGCGTTTCTGCTCACGGTCCGCGCGCCGTCGGGCATGGACGTCGCAGCCCGCTTCACTTGCATGGGTAGCATGCGAATGGCGTGGCTCTTCGGGATCCGTGGACAAAGGGGTATCGGCGTGGGGAGAAGTCCTGCTCTGAGGGCAGCGCCCTCGGGCCGCAGGCCCGAGGGCCGTCGTCGGCGTCTGGGCCTGGACGAGCTGCGTGCTCGGGGGGTTGCGACGTGGGCTGCCCACCTCGGGCCGCCCGAGCTGGAGGACGTCATCTCCCGGAGGATGGCCCATCTGGGCGGGGTGGCCGCGGTGACATCGCTGGTCCTCTACCTGCTCTGGCGGGTGATGTTCAGCCTGCCCACCGCGCCCGCCGACCAAGCTGCGGCGTGGGCGCTGCTGGTCTTCGAGACGCTGCCGCTGCCCGGGATGATCATGAACACCGTGGCCTGGTGGAACCTCGATTCCAGCGCTCCGCCGACAGAGGGGGCAGGGCTCGGCCTGAAGGTCGTGGTGCTCATCCCCACCTACAACGAGCCGGCCGAAGTCCTCGCCCCGACCATAGCGGCCGCCTGCGCCCTCACGCCGGCACACGAGACCTGGGTGCTCGACGACGGCGACCGCGGATGGGCCGCCGATCTCAGCCGGGCGTACGGCGCCCGCTACGTGCGCCGCGACGAGCACCGCCATGCGAAGGCGGGGAACATCAATCACGCGCTCGGGCTCATGGAACGCGAGGCCGCGGCGGGAGCCGAGGCAGTGGATGTGGTCGCCGTGCTGGACTGCGACCATGTCCCCTTGCCGTCCTTCCTGTCCGGCACGCTCGGGTGGTTCGCGGACCCGGAGATCGCCCTCGTGCAGGGGCCGCAGACCTTCTACAACGGCGGGGCCTTCGACGACGACGGCATCACGGGCGAGCAGGGCCTCTTCTTCAACGTGCAGATGCGGGCCCGCAACGCAGCGGGGGCCGGCCCATTCTGGTGCGGGTCGACGGCGCTGCTGCGGGTGGAGGCGCTGCGCGAGGTGGGCGGGGTCGCGACCGAGACCATCACCGAGGACATGCACACCACCCTGAAGCTGATCCGGCGCGGCTGGAGGACGGTCTACCACCATCAGACGCTCGCGCTGGGGCTCGCGCCGGCCACCCCCGGGCAGTATCTGCTGCAGCGGCGGAGGTGGGGGCTGGGCGCAATGCAGATCCTCACCCTCGAGAAGCTGTGGGCCGCGAAACGCTGGATGTCGTGGCGCAACTTCCACGAGTACCTCAACGGCACCCTCTGGTGGCTTGAAGGGGTCGCAACCGTCGGGGCCTTCGCCGTCCCCGCCCTGGCGCTCGCGTCCGGCGCACAGACGTCCACGGCCGATCCCCTGGTCTTCGCCGGCATCTTCACCGCGGCCTTCACGGTGCGGCTGTGGGGAGCGAAACGGCTCATGCGCCGCCAGATCCAGTGGCCCACCGCGTTCGCCCTGCGAGTGTTCCGGATCCCCGTGGGCCTGGCGTGCCTCTGGTGGCTCGTCACCCGCAGGAGCCTCGAATTCGAGGTCACCCCCAAGGGCGCCGAGGGCAGCAGGGCCAGGGGGCAGCTCCCAGCGGTCATCGTCGCGCTCCTGCTCCTGGTCACGGGGGTCCTCCTCTGGGCTGGCGCCGGACTGGCGGGGCTGGTGCCGTGGAGGGCGTCCCCGGCCTCGACGGAGACGGCGGGGGCCTGGCTGCTGCTGTCCCTCGTGCTGCTCGTCCTCGGTGCCGCGAGGATCAGGTCCGAGAAGTTCGCCACGTCGCGGCGCAACGCCCACAGGGTGATGGTCTGCGCTCCGGTGACGGTCGGTGGTGCCCCGGGGACCTTGGTGGACATCTCGGTCGGCGGTGCGCGCGTCAACCTCCCGGCCGGGACACCTCCGCCGGCCGGCGAAGTGACCGTCACGCTGGCCGCCGCAGAGCCTGTCGTCCTGGAGGTCGTCTCCGCCTCGGAGGGGCTCGGCGGGCCCCGCACCGTCTCGCTCAAGGTGCGCCCCGGGGACTGGGGCGCCTACCGCGTTCTCTCCCTCTGGCTCTTCCACACCCCCGCCGGAGCTGTGCCCAGGCTCGGCCCCGGCGTTCCGGCCGTGGCGTGCACGGCGCGTGCGGCGGGCCCGGCAGCCCGAGGCCCCGCCGCCGCGCCGGCCAGCGGCGCCACCCTGCACTCCGCGCCCTAGTCGGCGAGGTCGAGCTCGGCAGCGGCGGCGTTGGAATCCAGCTGCGCCACCGACTTGCAGCCCGGGATGACGGCGGCGACGGACGGCTGGCGCAGGCACCAGGCAAGGGCCCAGGCGGCCATGTCCGTACCCGGCGGCACCTCCTCCTCGGCAATCCGCTGGACCTCCGAAAGCCGCTCCTGGGTCCGGCCGTCGGGCCTGCGGGACCGGGTATCGGCGGGATCGGTGAACCGGGTGCCCGGGGCGTACTTGCCCGACAGCAGCCCGCCGGCCAGCGCCTCGCGGGCGAGGACCCCGAGATCCTGCCGCTCGCACGAGGCGAGGACCTCCTTCTCCGGCTCCCGGTCGAGGCGGCTGTACACGAGCTGGAGCACGCTCGCCCCGACCTCGGCCGCGCGGTCGGTCTGGTACACGTTGGCGTTGCTGCCGATGGAAATCCCGAGGTGGCGGACCTTCCCGGCACGGACCTGCGTGCCGAGGGCCTCCCACAGCTCGTCCTGGTCGAAGACGTCGTCGCCGCCCGAGTGGAACTGGTACACATCGATGTAGTCGGTTCCGAGGGCGCGCAGCGATCGCTCCAGTTGGGCGATGATCTCCTGGGCGGACCACTCCTGGGTGCGCTCGTGCAGGCCGTGATAGCGGTGGCCGAACTTCGTGGCCACCACCCAGTCGGCGCGGTTGCGCGCAATGGCCCTTCCGACGAATTCCTCGGACAGGTGGTCGCCGTAGCACTCGGCGGTGTCGACCAGGTTGATGCCCAGATCGCGGGCCCTGCCCAGGATCGCGTCGGCCTCCGCCTGCGAGAAGTCCTTCCCCCACTCTCCGCCGAACTGCCACGTCCCCACCCCGACCGTCGATACGGTCAGCTCGGTCCTGCCAAGGCGCCTGTACTTCATGGGAAAGCCTCTCCTCGATGGTCAGCGTGCGGCCTGGTGTTGGAACGCCGCCCATGCCTGGAAGCCGCCGACGAGGTCGGTCGCGCGGGCCAGGCCGAGGCGCTGCAGGGTGTGGGCGGCGAGGCTCGAGCTGTAGCCCTCGTTGCAGACGATCACGATCCGCCGCGTGGGGTCGTCGGCAACCGGCAGGCGGAAGGGACAGGTCGGGTCGAGGCGCCATTCGAGGACGTTGCGGTCGATGACGAGCGCCCCCGGAAGCGCACCATCGCGGTCGCGCTGATCGACCGGGCGCGTGTCGACGACCAGGGCGCCCGCCGACACCTCGTCGTCCAGATCCTCGGGATGGACGCGTTCGAGTCCCGCGCGGCTCTCGAGGAGCAGGCGATAGATCCTCGACGCCCCGTCCCTGTCCGCGCCGGCCCCCACGGGCGCATCAGCCTGCTCTTCCACGACGTCCACGACGTCCACGGCTTCCTCGATTCGTCCGGGCCGCACGACGCCGGTGACCCGCCTCGGGGAGGCGGGTCACCGGCGTCGTGCTTCTGGTGCGCAGATCAGGCGAAGTCGGCCTGGGCGGGGTCGGCGCCGATGCGGCCGGCGGCGCCCTTGTCGAGGCCGTTGATGGCCTCGATCTCGGCCGGCTCGAGGGTGAGGGCGACGGCGGTCCAGTTCTGGGCGATGCGCTCGGGCGTGACGGACTTGGGGATCACCACGTTGCCGAGGGCGAGGTGCCATCCGAGGACCACGTTCGGGACGCTCACGCCGTGGTTCTCGGCGATCTCGCGCAGCACCTGGTCCTCGAGGAGGTCCTTGCCCTGGCCCAGCGGCGACCAGGACTCGTGCAGGATGCCCTTGGACTCCTCGTAGGCGCGCAGCTCGGCCTGCGGGAAGTACGGGTGCGTCTCGACCTGGTTGATCACGGGGACCACACCGGTCTCGCGCTGGATCTCCTCGAGCGCCTCGACCGTGAAGTTGGAGACTCCGATCGAGCGGACGCGGCCGGACTCCTTCAGCTTCGCGAACTCCTCCCAGGTCTCGAG
The DNA here is from genome assembly GCF_054063535.1 of Sinomonas sp. RB5. NCBI lineage: Bacteria > Bacillati > Actinomycetota > Actinomycetes > Micrococcales > Micrococcaceae > Sinomonas > Sinomonas sp. RB5. Next base: position 108,507 of record NZ_JBSSGJ010000014.1, on the reverse strand, counting down.
GTAGAGGCCGCGCTTCGGCTGGAGCCAGTGGATGAGGTACAGGTCCACGTAGTCGAGGCCGAGCTTGTCCAGCGAGGTCTCGAAGGCGGGGGCCACCTTGTCGCGGCCCTGGTCTGCGTTCCAGAGCTTCGTGGTGATGAAGAGGTCCTCGCGGTCCAGCCCCGAGGAGGCGATGGCGCGGCCCACGCCGGCCTCGTTGCCGTAGATGGCGGCGGTGTCGATGTGGCGGTAGCCCACGCGGAACGCCTCGCCGACCACGCGCTCGGCGACGTCGTCCTCGACCTGCCACACCCCGTACCCGAGCTGGGGGATGGTGCGGCCATCGTGGAAGGAGAGGACAGGGGAGGTCAGGGTCTCAGCAGAAGTCATGCTGCCCATCCTGCCACCGCGGCGCCGCCAGGCCAGGGGTTCTGCACGATTTTCCGCGGGACTTCGCGCACCGCGAACCCCGGAATAGAACCGGGGCGCCGCGGCGGCGTCCCGCCGGCGGTCACCGGCGCATGAGCTCCTCGGCCTCCTGCACGTGCTCGAGCACGGTGGTGGCGCGGCGCTGCACCGAGAGCGCCCCCACGGGCACGGGGCCGACGGCAAGGCGCAGCATCGCGGCGGCCTCGGCCGTGGTGGCGAGGGCGTTGCCGGCGCGGGACAGCGCCCGGTGCACGGCGGCGTAGTCGCCGGGGACGTCGAGCCCCTCGCTCGGGGAGCGCCGCTGCGCCTCGACGCAGACGGCCCGTACCCGGGGAAGGAGCCCGGCGAGACCGTCGGCGATGACCACGAGCTCGCTGTAGAGCGCCTCGTCATCGATCCCCTCGAGGACCTGGTGGTAGCGGTCGAGGCCCCTGCGGAAGCGGTCGTGCGCGCGGCGCCACAGGCCCTTGCCGAGCTCGGCGTCGTCGCGCCGGCCGGCGAGGGCGGACTTGATGAATCCCACGGAGGCGCTCAGAGGTACTGGCCCGGGCCGTGGTCCGGGTCCCGGGGCACGCCCTGGCGCTGGCCGGGCACCTGGCCGGGGCCCTGGGCGCGCTGCGGCTCGCCGTTGGGGCCGATGACCACGCCGGGCGCGATCATGGTCCCGGGCGGGAGCTGGCGCAGCTGCACCTGGGCCGCGGCGAGCTGGTGGGCGGCCTGCTGCGCGGCGATGGCCGTCTGGATGCCGTGGAAGAGGCCCTCGAGCCAGCCCACGAGCTGGGCCTGGGCCACACGCAGCTCGGACTCCGAGGGCACCGACTCGTCCGAGAACGGCAGCGAGATGCGGTGGAGCTCGTCGACGAGCTCGGGCGCGAGACCGTCCTCGAGCTCCCGGATCGAGCGCTCATGGATCTCGGCGAGGCGCTCGCGGGCGGCCTCGTCGAGCGGGGCGCCCTTCACTTCCTCGAGGAGCTGGCGGATCATCGTGCCGATCCGCATGACCTTCGCCGGTTCGTCCACGAGCTCCTGCAGGCTCGCCCGCCTCGGCTGCTGCGCGGACGACGCCGCGTGGCCGGCTTCCGTGGCGGCGTCGCCGTCGATGGCGGTCCCCTCGACCGGCTCCTCCGCGTGGGCCGGTCCCATCCCGTCCGTGTGCTCGTTCCCCGCTGACGTCATGACGCCATCCTCTCACGCGGCCGGCGCCGGGCCCCGGGGCGAAGGGCCGCGTGACGGCGCCCCGCGGCGGGGAGCGCGGGGCTCAGCAGCACCGACCCTGGGGGTTGGCATCCTGGCGGTCGGCGTGGTCCCGCCAGAACTCCCGCTCGGTCATCGCCGGCGCCGCGCACCTGCCCGCAGCCTCCTCGGCCCGGTGGTGCTCGAGGTACCTCTCATAGGCGTCGGCGCCCAGGACGCCGCGCGCGTAGGCCCGCGCCCCGGCGAGGACCGAGCGCACGGCGGCGACCGCCGTCGTGCGCCCGGAGCCGCCGGACGGCCTCGGCGAGGGGGACATCAGTGGTGCCCGGCCGGCGTCGTGCTCATCCCGGCGGCCTTCCACTCCGCCAGGACCTCGCGCTCGGCCGCAGTCGGCAGCATCCCCGCGGGTGCGAAGACGCGGGAGGGCACGGCCGGGTCCTCCTGGTCCGCCAGCGCCGCGGGGTCCGCCCCGCGGAAGGCCCGGAAGGTGGCGACGAGGGCGGCGATGATCACGATGATCGAGAGGACCACGAAGACCACGCTCAGCACGCCCTGGACCGTGGTGTTGCGGACCACGGCCTCCATCGCCGCGACGCTCTTGGCGGTGCCGAACGAGGTCTTCCCGTCCGCTAGGGCCTTGGCGAACTGCGCGTTCTGCGCGAAGTAGCCCACCGCGGGGACCGGCGAGAAGATCTTGTACGCACTCGCCGTGATGGTCACGACCGCCGCGAACGCGAGCGGCAGCGCCACGACCCACAGGTGCCGGAACGTGCGGCGCTTCGCCGCGATCGCGAGGCACACCGCGAGCGCGATCGCAGCGAGGAGCTGGTTCGCGATGCCGAACAGCGGGAAGAACGTGTTGATGCCGCCGAGGGGGTCGGTCACACCGAGGATCAGGATGTAGCCCCAGCCCAGCACCATGACCGCCGTGCAGATCCACGCGCCTGCGCGCCACGAGGTGTCCTTGAACTTCGGGATGAAGTTCCCGATCGAGTCCTGCAGCATGAACCGGGCCACGCGGGTGCCGGCGTCCACCGCGGTGAGAATGAAGAGGGCCTCGAACATGATGGCGAAGTGGTACCAGAAGGCCGCGAGTCCCGCGCCGCCGATGAGCTGCGCCATGATGTGGCTCAGTCCCACCGCGAGGGTCGGGGCGCCGCCCGTGCGGGAGACGATCGAGGACTCGCCCACGCCCTGGGCGGTGGCCGCGAGCTCGGCGGGGGTGACGTTGACGCCCGCCAGGCCCAGGCCGTTCACCCACGCGGCGGCCTGCTGCACCGAGCCGCCGGTGAGGCTGGCCGGGGCGTTCATGACGAAGTACAGGCCCCGGTCGATCGAGACCGCCGCGACGAGCGCCATGATCGCCACGAAGGACTCCATGAGCATGCCGCCGTAGCCGATGAAGCGGGTCTGGCGCTCCTTCTCGATCAGCTTCGGGGTGGTGCCCGAGGAGATGAGGGCATGGAAGCCGGACAGCGCGCCGCACGCGATCGTCACGAACAGGAACGGGAAGAGGCCGCCGGCGAACACGGGGCCGTTGTCCTTGAACGCGTACTCGCTGAAGGCGGGCGCCGTGATCTCGGGGCGCACCACGATGATCGCGACCGCGAGGAGCGCGATGACGCCGACCTTCATGAAGGTCGAGAGGTAGTCGCGCGGGGCGAGCAGGAGCCACACGGGCAGGACGGCCGCCACGAAGCCGTAGACGATGATGCCCCACGCGATCGGGAGCCGGTCGAGGTGGAAGAGCGCCTGGCCCCAGTCGGTGTGCGAGACCCAGCCGCCGCCGATGATCGCGGCCATCAGGAGCACGAACCCGATGACCGAGACCTCCATGACCTTCCCCGGGCGGATGAACCGCAGGTAGATGCCCATGAAGAGGGCGATCGGGATGGTCATGGCCACCGAGAACACGCCCCAGGGGCTCTCGCCGAGCGCGTTGACCACCACGAGGGCGAGGATGGCCACGATGATGATCATGATGAGCAGGGTCGCCAGCAGCGCCGCCGTCCCGCCGACCACGCCCAGCTCCTCGCGGGCCATCTGGCCGAGCGAACGGCCGCCGCGGCGCATCGAGAAGAACATGACGAGGTAGTCCTGCACCGCGCCCGCCAGCACCACGCCCACGATGATCCAGATCGTTCCGGGCAGGTAGCCCATCTGCGCGGCGAGGATCGGGCCCACGAGCGGGCCGGCGCCGGCGATCGCGGCGAAGTGATGCCCGAAGAGGACGTTCCGGTCGGTGCGGACGAAGTCCTTGCCGTCAGCGTTGTACTCGGCCGGCGTCGCGCGGACGTCATTGGGCCTGAGCAGGTACTTCTCGATGTACTTGGAGTAGAACCGGTAGCCGATGAGGTAGGTGCACACGGCCGCGAAGACGAACCAGATCGCGTTCACGGTCTCGCCGCGCACCAGCGCGAGCATGACCCACGCGAGCCCTCCGAGGAGGGCGATGGCGACCCAGATCGCGATCTTGGCGGGGGTCCAGCGCTTCTCCTCCGCCTCGAGCCTCGCGGGGTCGACGGCGACCGGCGGCAGCGCCGGGTCCTGGACGACGTCAGCCTCGGCTGGGTCGCTCTCGGGCGCTCCCCCAGCGCGGCGTGCGACGGTACTCATGCTGCTCCTCCTCGAGCGAGAGTGATGGATACTCCCGACCCTAGCCAGAGGGCACACCGCCACCGTGCGAAGGATCCCGTGCGGGACGGGCGCTGCGACGAGCGGTAGCGGGCCTGCGGCGAGCGGCGGCGCGCCGGAGCGCCGCGCGCCCGAGGCGAGCGGGCGGCGTCGTGCGCGTCCGGCGGCCCGCTACATCGTGAGGAGGATCTTGCCCACGTGCTCGCCCGAGTCGAAGTACTCGTGGGCGGCGGCCACCTGGGCCAGGGGGAAGGCCTTGTCGACGAGGGGCTTGATGCGGCCGTCGGCGACGAGGGGCCACACGTGGTCCTTGACGGCGGCCATGATGGCTCCCTTCTCCTCCACCGGGCGCGGCCGGAGCGAGGTGGCGATCACGGCGGCGCGCTTGCTCAGGAGCGTGCCCAGGTTGAGCTCGGCCTTCGCCCCGCCCTGGAGCCCGATGACCACGAGCCGGCCGTAGGGGGCGAGGGCCTCGACGTTGCGCTCGAGGTACTTCGCGCCCACGACGTCGAGGATCACGTCCGCGCCGCGGCCGTCCGTGGCCTCGCGCACGGCCTGGACGAAGTCCTGCTCGCGGTAGTTGATGGCGACGTCGACCCCGAGGAACGCGCGCGCGGTGGAGACCTTCTCCTCGGTGCCCGCCGTGGCAGCGACCCGGGCGCCGAAGGCCTTGGCCATCTGCACGGCCATCGTGCCGATCCCGCCGGTGGCGCCGTGGATCAGCAGGAACTCGCCGGGCTGGAGCTGGGCGGTCATGAACAGGTTGGAGTACACCGTCGCGGCGGTCTCCGGCAGCGCGGCGGCCGTCACGAGGTCCACGCCCTCGGGGATCCGGACCACCTGCTCGGCCGGGACCGCGACCTTCTCGGCGTAGCCGCCCCCGGCGAGGAGGGCCACGACCCTGTCCCCGACGGCGAACGGCCGCGTGACGTCGGGACCGAACCCAGCGATGCGTCCGGAGACCTCGAGGCCCGGGATCTCGGAGGCGCCCGGCGGGGGCGGATAGAAGCCGCGGCGCTGCTGGACGTCGGCCCGGTTGACACCCGCGGCCACGACGTCGATGAGCAGCTCGCCGGGGCCGGGCTCCGGCGCGTCGACCTCGCGCACCTGCAGTACCTCCGGCCCTCCGGGCTCGGTGATGAACACGGCCTTCATGTCGGTGCTCCTCCTCCCCCAGGGGGCGTGAAGTTTTCACGAGATCACTGGTTTTCACGAGATCACTGGTTTTCACGAGATCACTGGCCTATGAAACACTACTAGGACACGGAAGGTTGTCCGAGCGGCCTATGGAGCTGGTCTTGAAAACCAGTGTGCGGTCACCCCGTACCAAGGGTTCAAATCCCTTACCTTCCGCCGCAGGCGCAGCGCCCCCGGTCCTCGTGGATCGGGGGCGCTGCCGCGTCCGGGGTTGGGGCGCACCGCTCGGCGGTGGACAAGGGGGCGGGGCCAGGGGCGGCCCGGGGCGCAGCGCGAGTGTGCGGTTGTCGCGGGTTCCACCGAGCCGGACCCGCAGGAGCGGCACACTCGGTCAGCGTCTCGGGTCCTGCCACCCCTGACGCCGCAGCACTTCTGCCCCCCGCGCCGCGACCCAGGCGTCGCCACGTCGCAGATCGCCCCTGGTGATGACCACGAGGCGCCATCCGGCAGCGGCGATCTCCTGCGTCCGCAGAGCATCGCGCGTCTGCTGCGCGGGCGTGAGGTGGTGGGCGCCGTCGTAGTCCACGGCCAGGCGGAACCGCGGCGCCCGAACGCTGCGTCCACGGCGGCACGGAGGCCGGGCAGGCGGATCATGGCCACCTTGGAGTACATCGACCGCCGGTGCTCGCTGACTAGGGCATCGCCGAGGACCACAAGGTCTTCGGTCGTCACGCCGGCTACCGCGGCGATGTCGAGGAATGTGCGCGCGGGCGAGGTGACCGGAACGCCGTCGGCCGTCTCGATGTCATCCGGCCTCAGGGCGGCCCGGTGCCCCGCGACGCCGCGGCGGCGGAACTGCACGCCGCCCGGCGGGACAGTGAGATGGAGGCGCGAATCGTGCTTGAGCGCTTCCGGGATCGGCAGAGACCGCGCAGCGCGAGCGCGCTGAAGTGCGAGATGACCGCCCCAGGGGCCAGCGACAGGTAGGGCGCCGCCCGGCGCGCGAGCCCTTGCTCTGCGGCCCGCGGCACTCTGATCCCGCGGCTCGGCCGCGCGAGATCGATGGCCCGCAGCCGCGAGGCCGAGATCCCGGCAGCCCTGGCGTCCCGGACGGTGAACGAACCGGCGGCCAGGTGGGCGGGGAGCTCGGAACGACGGGTCATCGAACCATTGAGCCACAGATGGCCCCGGTGTAGCCGGAGTTATCCACAGGCCACGGTCGCGCAGATGCCGGTGGCGCCGCGGGCAGCGGACCGCGCGGATCCTTGAAAAATGTCGGATGCGCCACATAGCGTCTGTCTCGTTCGGCTAGTTCGGCAAACATCCAGACAGACCGACCCAAGGAGCTCCCTGTGCCCACTCCACATTTCGTCGCCGGAGCGCCCTGCTGGGCCGACCTCATGACGGGCGATGTCGAGAAGGCCAAGGCCTTCTACGCCGACCTGTTCGGCTGGACCTACGAGACCGGTGACCAGGAGAAGTACGGAGGCTACGTCACCGCCTTCAAGGACGGCGCGATGGTGGCCGGGATGATGGGCAAGATGGAGGAGCAAGCCTCGATGCCTGATGTCTGGACCGTGTACTTCAAGACCGACGACATCGCAGCCACCGCCGACGCCGTCTCCGCAGCCGGCGGCCAGGTGTGGATGCCGCCGATGGAGGTTCCCGAGCAGGGCCACATGGCCGTGTTCGGCGATGCCGGCGGGGCCGCGTTCGGTTCCTGGCAGTCCACGGGCCACACGGGGTTCGGCAGGCTGGCCGAGCCCGGGACCCCCGCGTGGTTCGAGCTCCACGCGCGGGACTACGACGCCGCGGTGCAGTTCTACCCGAAGGCCTTGGGCTGGGACCTCACGGTCATGGGCGACACCCCCGATTTCCGGTACTCCACCTACGGCGACGGGCCGGAGTCCAAGGCCGGGATCTTCGATGCCGCGGGAGACCTCCCCGAGGGCGTCCCAGCCCACTGGCTCGTCTACTGGGCGGTCGAGAACGCGGACGAGGCCATTGAGAGGGCCGTCGCCCACGGGGCGACCGTGCTCATGCCTGCCGCCGACACCCCCTTCGGCCGCATGGCCGCGCTCGCCGACCCGTTCGGGGCCGTATTCCGCATCATGCAGGACCCCGGGCAGACGGCCCAGGCATAGCCGAGGCTCGCCCCCACCCCGGTTTTGGGTACGCATCTCGTCACCCCTGACCCGTTTCGGGTACGCATCTCGACCCGTTTTCCGCGTTCCGGGTACACGGCAAGGTGACGGGCGACCGCGGCCGGCGGCTTCCCCAGGGGAGGTCGGCGGCCGTCGTCGTGCTGCCCGCGAGCGCTTCTGAGAGTCACCTTCTGAAGGTCACGTCTTGTTAGTCCGTCAGGAAGTGACCTTCAGGAGGTGACCTTCAGAAGGTGACCCTCAGGAGGTGACCCGCAGGAGCTGACCCTCAGGAGGTGACCCCCAGGAGCTGACCCTCAGGAGGTGACCCCCAGGAGCTGACCCTCAGGAGGTGACCCCCAGGAGCTGACCTTCAGAAGGTGACACCCAGGAGGTGACCTTCAGAAGGTGACCCTCGGGAGCTGACCTTCAGGAGGTGACTCCCAGAATGTGCCTCGCGATGGCGTCCGCGTCGCGGAGGGTGCGCTGCCCGCTCGGGTACGGGGCGCCGTCGTGCGCCTCGCCGGGGGCGGCGAACGGGTGCGCCTCGGCGGCGATCGCGGTGCCCCACTGCACCGCGGAGAGCTGGAGGCCCAGCACGTAGAGGCCCTCGACCGGAAGGCCGTTGACGTCGAGCGCCCGGTACGGCGGGGCGGTGACGTCCAGCCCGGTGGCGGGCTGCGGCACCCCGTCCGCGCCGGCGAGGAAGCGCGGGCGCACCAGCCCGTCGGCCAGCAGCCCGGACAGCAGCGGCGAGTCGGCCCGCGCGACGGCGTTGGCGGGCGCGAGGGCCTCGACCAGCCAGCGCGCGCGGACCTCGGGGCCGCCCACCCACGGCGACGTGGCCGTGAAGCTGCGCGCGGAACGGTCCACCCAGAAGCGCGGCTCGGGGCCCACGGTGCCCACGATCCCGGCGCGCATGAGCGCGGCCAGCTGCCGGATCCGCTGGGCGGGCGGCCCGCTCGCGAGCCCCTCGGCGAGCCCCTCGAACCAGCCACGCAGGCCCGAGACCCACGAGGCCTCGGTGATGCCGCCGTCCGCCACGGCCTCCTTGAGCACCGCCCGGCCCCGGTGGAGGGCGGCGATCGCCATCTTCACGGGATCGTCCTCGCCCCGCGCTGATCCTGCGGCATCCTCGTCGAGGTAGGCCAGGACGCGGGCGTCGAGCTCGGCGCGGTCGGCGGCGTGCCAGCCTGCCAGCGGCGCACCCAGGGCACGGAGGTCGAGCCGCCGGGCGGGGACCACGCCGTCGTGCACCACCTCGGACGCTCGCGGCTCCCACCCGGGCCCCTCGACGGCCAGCGCGGCGGAGAGCTTCTCGAGGAAGCCCTCGGACACGGCCGCGGGCTCGACCCGGGCGAGCGTGGAGTAGTACGCCCACAGGGTGTCGCGGTGCAGGAGGGGCCAGAGGTCCTGGTCGAACGAGGGCTGGATCCCGGCCTGCCGCGGGGCCAGGGCGGCGGCGCGCGTGAGCCAGCGCAGCTCGACGGACGGCGCGTAGTAGGCGTCGAGGTCGGCCTTGCCCCGGTAGGGCACCCCGCGGCGGGAGGCGGCGACGAGGTGCGGCTCGCGCCCCGAGGGCGTGTAGACGAGCCGGCCGTCGTGGCCCTCCGTGAACCGGCCGCCGCGCCCCTCCGTGAGCGCAGCCATGACGTCGAAGAAGTTCAGCCCCATGCCGCGCACCAGCACCGTCTCCCCCGCGGGCAGCCGGTCCCAGTCCACGTCCGCGGGCGCGGCGGGCGGCAGATAGTGCAGCCCCAGGTGCGCCGCCGCGCCCGCGAGCGCGGCCTGCTCCGCGCTCGGCTGGGCGGGCACATGGCCGAGGGCGAGGACGACGGCGTCGGCCTCCTGGGCGCGCCCGTTGGCGCACGTGACGGCGAACCCGTGCGGGGTGCGCCCCACCCGGGCGACCTCGGCCGGCACGTGCCGGACGGTCGTCCCGGGCGGCGCCGCGGCGAGCACCGCGTCCCACGTCTGGGCGAGGTAGCGCCCATAGAGTGCCCGGGGCGGGAAGTCCCTCGACTCGAGGCCCTTGAGCTCGGCCTGCTCCTCGGCCGCGAGGGTGCAGGTGCCGGCGTCGATCGCCGCGCGCTGGGCCTCGCGCCATACGTCGAAGCTGCCGCCCGCGAGCGGGGGCGCGAGGCCGGGCTCGCTGGGGATGAGCGTGGGATAGAAGGACTGGGTGTTCATGACGAACAGGCGCGGCTGCGCCGTCCGCCAGACCTTGCCGGGGCCCGGGCTGAACGGGTCGTACACGGTGATCTCGAGGCGCGCGGCGCGGGCGGCGGGACGGCCGCCCGGGGAGGCGACGGCGTCGTGCGCGCGCGCAGGCCGCTGGGCGTGCACGGCGAGGAGACGCTCGACCGCGGAGGCGCCGCGGGGGCCGCCGCCCACCACCGCCACCCGCAGAATCCCGCCCCGAACCATAGGGTTGAGCTTAACCTGCGGCGTGGAAGGATGGCCCCATGACTGCCCAGCCGCCAGTGTCCGCAGACACCGCCACCCTTCCCCCGGCCGCGGCCCCCGCGGACCAGCCCGTCGACGAGAACCTGTGGCTCGAGGACATCCACGGCGAGGACCAGCTCGCCTGGGTGCGGGAGCAGAACGCCCGCACGGAGGAGGTGCTCGAGACCGGCGACTACCCCGAGCTCGAGGCCCGGATCCTCGAGGTGATGGATTCGACCGACCGCATCCCGATGGTCGCCAAGCGCGGGGACTGGTACTACAACTTCTGGCGCGACGCCGAGCACCCCAAGGGCCTGTGGCGCCGCGCGCGCTGGGAGTCCTACCTGACCCAGGCGCCGGAGTGGGAGACCGTGCTCGACGTCGATGCGCTCGCTGCCGCGGACGGGGTCGAATGGGTGTGGGGCGGGGCGAACTTCCTGCGCCCGGCCGACGGCGTCTCCTGGCGGCGCTGCATGCTCCGGCTCTCCCCGGACGGCGGCGACGCGGCGGCCGTGCGGGAGTACGACGTCGAGGACCGGGCGTTCATCGACCCATCCGAGGGCGGCTTCGCCCTCCCCGCCGCGAAGGGCGGCGTGGACTGGCTGGACGCGGACACGCTCCTGGTCTCCTCGACGCTCGGCGAGGACGCGGTCACCACGTCCTCCTACCCGCGGATCGTGCGGAGGCTGCCCCGCGGCATCGACCTGGCCGACGCCGAGGTGATCTTCGAGGTTCTCGCCGACCACATGATGGCCGGGGCCGGGTTCGACGACACCCCGGGCTTCGAGCGTCTCATCGCGAGCGACCGCATCAGCTTCTTCGACGTGACGCACTCGATCTGGTGGGACGACGCGTGGCACGAGATTCCCGTGCCCACCGACGTGGACGTGGACCTGCACCGGGAGTGGATCCTGTTCCGGCCCCAGCGGGACTGGGACCTGGAAGGGCGCACCTACCCCGGCGGCTCGCTGCTCGCTGCCGACTTCGAGGCGTTCATGGCCGGCTCGCGGGAGACCACTGTCCTGTTCGCCCCCGACGCCCACACCTCGCTGCAGTCCTGGTCGTGGACCAAGGGCCACCTGCTGCTCAACCTCCTCCGCGACGTCTCCTCCGAGATCCGCGTCCTCACCCCGCCCGCGCGGGCGGCGGCCGGCGACGGGACCGCCGCTGCGGAATCCGCGGACGACGCCGCGTGGTCGCCGCGGGTGCTCGACGCGTGCCCGCCGCTGCACCTCGTCGAGTCGTACGCGGTGGACGACGAGGACCCCGAGGCCGGGGACGACTACTGGCTTGTGGCCACCGGCTTCCTGACCCCGACCACGCTGTTGCGCGGCACCCTCGGCGGGGAGCACGCGGAGGTGAAGCGGGCGCCGTCGTTCTTCGACGAGTCGCGGTTCGAGGTCGAGCAGCACTTCGCCGTCTCGGCGGACGGCACCCAGGTCCCGTACTTCCAGGTCGGGCCCCGAGGGCTCAGGCTCGACGGGACGGCGCCGACCCAGCTCTCCGGGTACGGCGGGTTCGAGATCTCCCGCACCCCCGCCTACTCGGGCACCGTGGGGCGCGCGTGGCTCGAGAAGGGCGGGGTGTACGTCGTGGCGAACATCCGCGGCGGCGGTGAGTACGGGCCGGCGTGGCACCGGGCCGCGCTCAAGGAGAACCGGCACCGCGCGTACGAGGACTTCGCGGCGGTGGCGCAGGACCTCATCCGGCGCGGGGTCACCTCTCCCGCGCATCTGGGCTGTGCGGGCGGCTCCAACGGGGGCCTGCTCGTGGGGAACATGCTCGTGGGCTACCCCCAGCTCTTCGGGGCGATCTCGTGCGGAGTCCCGCTGCTGGACATGCGCCGGTACACGAAGCTCTCCGCCGGCTACTCGTGGATCGCCGAGTACGGGGACCCGGACGACCCCGACGAGTGGGAGTCCATCCGGACGTTCTCCCCCTACCACCTCCTGCGGGACGGCGTGGACTACCCGGACACCTTCATCTGGACGGCGACCTCGGACGACCGCGTGGGGCCGGTGCAGGCCCGCAAGATGGCCGCGCGCATGGAGGCCATGGGCATCCCGAACGTGTGGTTCCACGAGGCCCTCGAGGGCGGCCATGCCGGCGCCTCCGACAACCGGCAGGCCGCGGCGCTGCAGGCCCGCAGCCAGGCGTTCCTGTGGCGGGCGCTGACCGGGACGCTGCGCTGACCCCTTCTGGGGGTCACCTCCTGAGGGGTAGCTCCTGGGAGGCACCTCCTGAGAGTCAGCTCCTGAGAGGCACCTCCTGCGGGTCGCACGAGGTGACCTCCAAGAGGTGGCTACCAGACGCGGGGTGGGCGAGGGGTTTTTGCTCTCGCCCCCCGGGTTGGGTACGCTTGTCAGGCTGGCGACAGCAAGGAGACGTGCCAGAGCGGCCGAATGGACTTCACTGCTAATGAAGGGTCCGGGGAAACTTGGACCGGGGGTTCAAATCCCCCCGTCTCCGCCGTGTGAAGGAAAGACCCCCGGTTCATGGAACCGGGGGTCTTTTGCGCATTCTCCGAGCGCGCTGGGCAGGCGGGGCCTCTGGGCCGTCAGTGGCGCGTCTTGAGCCAGAAGGCGATGCCGCCGGCCAGAGCGATCGCGATCATGATGCTCCATTCGAGGGGTCCGGGTCCGCCCACCGATGCCTGCATGGCGGGTTGGGCGGCCGAGCGTGTGGCCGAGTCGTCGAGTCCGGGCGTCGGGGCGGAGGTCGGCTGGGCGGGCAGGCCAGCGGACGGCCCCGCCGCCGCGGAGGTGCCGGGAGCAGGTGCGGCAGGCGGGGCGGCAGGAGGCTGCACAGCGGCGGGGGCATCTTCCTGCGGCGCCGTGGGCGCCTCGGCGGATCCTGCGCAAGGCGTGGCGGAGAAGGTGTGGGTCCACTGCGAGGTCCCCTTGAGGACGTACCCGGGCCGGGCGACCGCCTCCACCGTCACCATTCCTACTGCAGCATTGGCCCCGGGCGCGAGAACGGTGCCACCCACGCGGTAGTCCACCCCGATGATCGTGGGCGCCACGACCGCGTCCGCCTGGGTGCCGCACGGGTCATCGAAGCCGGGGGCGTCCGCGGTGATGGAGACCGGGCAGGCGTCGCGCAGACTGGCCGGCGAGGACGTGGCGAGCGGACCGGTGCCCGCCCCTGTCACTGTCGCGGTGTAGTCGTGGCCCGTCGAGAGGGAGAGGATCCGGTCCACGGATCCGGAAAAGGTGCCCGTGGCCACCACATTGCCCGCCTCGTCGGCCACGCGGTACGTCAGGGGCGCGGTGGAATCCGTCCGCGCCGTGAGGTGCACGGAGTCGCAGGCCGCGCGCGTCAGGGCCACCTGGGCAGAAGGGGGCGCGGGAGTGGGATTCGCGGGAGTGACCGAAGGGGACGGGCTCGGGTCGGTGATGGTCGGCGAAGCAGGCACCCGGCCGTCCGCCGCAGAGGCGCCCGGGGCCAGGGCCGCGGGCAGCAGGATGGCGAGGGCGCCCAGAAGCACGGCAAGGCAGGCCAGACGCCGGGCGATCGGCGGGGCCGGGTGGCTCACGAGGGCCCTTTCGTCTACGTCACAGATGTTCTCTTGGATCTACCCTACCGAACCGTGATCAATCCGTGACCATCCTGTGACGTGGGGCGTGTCACATTGGCCATGGACTACCCCGCCTGGGCGAGCGCGAGGGGCAGCACGGCGCCGACCCCGTGCTGGCGCAGCAGGCGACCGGCCACCGTGACCGTCCAGCGGCTGTCCACCAGATCGTCGATGAGGAGCACGGGCTGGCCGGCCACCCGTGCGAGTTCCCCACGCAGGGCTGGCCCGACGTCGAACGCTTCCCAGACCCCGGCGAGACGGAAGGCGCTGTTGCCCCCGCCCTGACCAGCCCGCGCAGCGTCCGTGCGCTCGAGCGCGCCCAGGTAGGGCAGGCGCCCCACCTGGGCGATCCCCCGCGCGAGCGAGTCGACGAGCCGCGGACGCGTCGCCGAGGGCACGCTCACCACGGCGGCCGGCCGACCTGCCCCGCTCCACGCTCCCGCCGCGGACTCGCCGCGCGCCCACGCCGCGAGTAGCTCGACGCACGCGCGGGCCAGCGCCGGCGGGACCTCGACGTCCGCCGCCCCCGCGGCGAAGAGCTCCCTGAGCGGGCCCCCGTAGCCGAGGTCCGTGAGGCGGGCGAGGGCCCGTCCCTCGGTGAGCTGCTCCCCCGCCGGGATCCTGCCCTTGACCGCCACGCCGAGCTTGTCCATGCCCGAGGGCCACTGCGCGCGGGGCTCGATCGGGATGCCCGCATGGCGCAGCTGGGTTCCGGCGCGCTCGAGGAGGGAGGGGTCGACGTCGTCCGGGAACCAGCGCCCGGCGCAGGTGTCGCACCGGCCGCAGGGCGCCGCGGTGTCGTCGTCGAGCACGCTCGTGAGGTACTCCATGCGGCAGCCGGCGGTCTGCTCGTAGACCACCATCGAGTCCTGCTCCGCGACCCGGGCCTCGGCGATGCGCGCGTACCGCTCGGCGTCGTACTCCCACGGCAGGCCCGTTGCCTGCCATCCGCCGCCGACGCGCTCGACGGCGCCGTCCACGGCGAGGACCTTCAGCAGCAGCTCGAGCTGGGTGCGGCGCAGCTCGACCGCGGATTCGAGGGCCACCGTCGAGAGGGCCCGGCCGGCCTCGGCCAGCACGGCGATGACGGCCTGGGCCTTCTCCTGGTCCGGCATCGACGCGGTCGCGAAGTAGCGCCAGATGTCGCGGTCCTCCGGGCCGGGCAGGAGGAGGACGTCCGCGTTCGCGGCGCCTCGGCCGGCGCGGCCCACCTGCTGGTAGTAGGCGACGGGGCTCGACGGCGCCCCCAGGTGGACGACGAATCCGAGGTCCGGCTTGTCGAAGCCCATCCCGAGTGCGCTTGTGGCCACGAGGGCCTTGACCTCGTTGTCCTTGAGCAGCTGCTCGGCCCGCTCGCGGTCCTCGGTGTCCGTCTTGCCGGTGTAGGCCAGGACCCGGTGCCCAGCCTCCGAGAGGATGCGGGCCGTGTCCTCCGCGGCGGAGACGGTGAGCGTGTAGATGATCCCGCTGCCCGGCAGGCCCTCGAGGTGGGCCAGGAGCCACGCGAGGCGGTGGCCGGCGTCGGGCAGCGCCAGGACGCCGAGCCGCAGGGACTCCCGCCCCAGCGGCCCGCGGAGCGTGAGGACGTCGGAGCCGAGCTGCTCCTCGATGTCGTGCACCACGCGGGCGTTGGCGGTGGCCGTCGTGGCCAGGACCGGCACGGAGCCGGGCAGCTCGTCGATGAGGGCCGCGATGCGGCGGTAGTCCGGGCGGAAGTCGTGCCCCCAGTCCGAGATGCAGTGCGCCTCGTCCACCACGAGCAGGCCCGTCCGCGCCATCAGCTCGGGCAGGTGCTGCTCGCGGAAGGACGGGTTGGTGAGCCGCTCGGGCGAGATGAGGACCACGTCGGCCGCATCAGCCTCGAGTGCCGCGTGGACCTCGTCCCACTCGAGGCGGTTGGCGGAGTTGATGGCGACGGCGCGCACTCCCGCCCGTGCCGCCGCGGCCACCTGGTCCCGCATGAGGGCCAGGAGCGGGGAGACGATGAGCGTCGGCCCGGCGCCGCGGGCGCGCAGGAGCAGGGACGCGACGAAGTACACGGCCGATTTGCCCCAGCCCGTGCGCTGCACCACGAGGGCACGGCGGCGGTGGGCCACGAGGGCCTCGATCGCCTCGAACTGGCCCGGGTGGAAGTCCGCCGCGTCGGTGCCCACGAGGTTGCGCAGCACGGCGAGCGCCTCCGCCCGCAGCGGCCGGCCGCCCCCCGCGTCCCCGGACGGAACGTCACGGTCCGTCACACTTTCCGCTGAATGGACACTTTCACGCGCGCTGCCTGCCATGCCTTCCAGTATGGCCGTGACCTCCGACACTTCATGGCCCAGGGGGCCCAGAGGCCCGATACCGTAAGGGCATCTCAGTGCCAACGAGAAGGAACGTGACATGACGGCAACGGTGCCGCCCCTTTCTGATGCCCTCCACCCGGCCGAGTCCGGCCAGTCCGCACCCTCCGCGCCCGCGCGCAAGTCCGCGGGCCACGTGATCGTCGACTCCCTCGCAGCGCACGGCGTCAAGCGCACGTACGTCGTCCCGGGCGAGTCGTTCCTGGATGTGCTCGACGGGCTGCACGGAGCCGACATCGAGACGATCGTGTGCCGCCACGAGGGCGGCGCGGCCTACATGGCCGAGGCCGACGGCAAGATGAACCAGCTTCCCGGCGTGGCCATGGTCACCCGCGGCCCCGGCGCCGCGAACGCCCATGTGGGGCTGCACACGGCGTGGCAGGACTCCACCCCGATGGTCCTGTTCGTGGGCCTCATCCCGTTCGCCCACCGCGACCGCGAGGCGTTCCAGGAGTTCGACATCAAGTCCTGGTTCGACACCGGCGCCAAGCGCGTCATGGTCCTCGACCACCCCGAGCGCGCCTCCGAGATCGTCGCCGAGGCCATGTTCGCCGCGATGAGCGGCCGCCCCGGTCCCGTCGTCGTGGGCCTGCCCGAGGACATCATCCAGCAGGAGATCGACGCGACGATCCACCCGGTCATCCCGGTCGCCGAGGGCGGCATGACGGTCACCGACTGGAAGGCGCTCAAGGCCGCCCTGTCCCAGGCGGAGAAGCCGCTGTTCGTGGTCGGCGGCAACGACTGGACCCAGGAGGGCGCCACTGCCCTGACCAACTGGCTCGAGGACCACAGCATCCCCGCCGCCGCCGAATGGCGCTGCGAGGGCACCATCCCGTTCGACTCGCCCTCCTACGTGGGCCCGATCGGCTACGGACGCCCCAAGCCGACCTACAACCTCCTCGAGGAGACGGACCTCCTCGTCTTCGTCGGCACCGTCCCCGGGGACGTCATCACGGACGGCTTCCTCGTGCGCCAGGACTGGGCGAAGAAGAACTTCCTCGTCACGATCGACCCGTCCCTGCGCGGGCGCTCCGGCCCGGTCTCCTACCAGATCGTGGCCAAGCCCGACTCGTTCGTGCGCGACCTCGTCCTGATGAACCTGCCCGCCCGCGAGCAGTGGAAGGCCTGGACCGAGCGCATGCGCGGCGAGCAGGAGAAGTTCGCCGCCCTCCCGCCGGCCACGCCGACGGACGGGCCCGCGCGCATGGACACGCTCATGGCCCACCTCGTCCGTTCCCTGCCCGAGGACGCCGTGGTCACCCTCGGCGCCGGCGAGCACACCAACTGGGCCCACCGCTACTTCCCGACCCAGCGCTACGCGTCCATGATCAGCGCCCGCAACGGCTCCATGGGCTACTCCGTGCCCTCGGCCATCGCCGCCTCGCTCGCGCACCCCGGCCGCCGCGTGGTCACGATCGCCGGCGACGGCGAGTTCCTCATGAACGGCCAGGAGCTCGCGACCGCCGCCCAGTACGGCGCGACCCCGCTCGTGGTGGTCATGGACAACCAGGAGTACGGCACCATCCGCTCCCACCAGGAGCGGCACTACCCCCACCGCATCTCCGGCACGCAGCTGAAGAACCCGGACTTCGCCCTCATGGCCCAGGCCTTCGGCGGCTTCGGTGTCCGCGTCGAGAAGGACGCCGACGTCCCGGCGGCCCTCGAGAACGCCCTGCGCGCGATCGACGAGGAGGGCACCTTCGCCCTCATCCACCTCATCGTCGAGCAGCGCGTCAAGGCCTACTGAGTCCAGAGGCGGACCCCCAGACGCACGACGGCGCGTTCCCCGCTCGGGCGGGGAACGCGCCGTCGTGCTTTCTGGCCTGCTCCGCGGCGCGCCCCCGCAGTGTCGGAGGCCGCCAGTAGAATCAAGCCCGTGACCAGCAACGTGAACGCCGCATCCAGCCTGCCCGGCAGCGCCCGGCCCTCCATCGACCTCTCGGCCTCGTTCAAGGCCTACGACGTGCGGGGGATCGTGGGCGAGACCATCGACGCGCACGTGGTGGAGGCCGTCGGCGCGGGGTTCGTGGACGTGCTCGGCCTCGCGGGCAAGACGGTGCTCGTGGGGGGCGACATGCGCCCGTCCTCGCCCGAGTTCATCGCGGCGTTCGCGAAGGGGGCCGCCGCCCGCGGCGGCAACGTCGTGACCCTGGGCCTCATCTCGACCGACGAGCTCTACTACGCGTGCGGCGCCCTTGACGCCGCCGGCGCGACCTTCACGGCCAGCCACAACCCGGCCCAGTACAACGGGATCAAGATGGCCAAGGCCGGCGCCCAGCCCGTCTCCTCCGAGACGGGGCTGAAGGAGGTCCAGGCCGCGGCCGAGGCCTACCTCGCCGCCGGGCAGGACGGCGCGCCTGCCGTGCCTCCCGTGGCGGAGCCGGGGTCCGTGACCCAGCGGGACATCCTGGCCGACTACGCCGGGTACCTGCGCGGCCTCGTGGACCTGAGCGGCATTCGGCCGCTCAAGGTGGTCGTGGACGCCGGCAACGGCATGGCGGGCATGACCACGCCCGCCGTCCTCGGCGACCAGCTCCTGGCCGCCCTGCCGCTGCAGATCGTGCCCCTGTACTTCGAGCTGGACGGGACGTTCCCGAACCACCCGGCCAATCCGCTCGAGCCGGAGAACCTGCGCGATCTGCAGAAGGCCGTGGTCGAGCACGGCGCCGACCTCGGGCTCGCGTTCGACGGCGACGCGGACCGCTGCTTCGTCATCGACGAGCTGGGGGAGCCCGTATCCCCCTCGGCCATCACGGGGCTCGTGGCGCGCCGCGAGATCGCCCGGGCGAAGGCGGCCGGCGAGGCCGAGCCGGTCATCATCCACAATCTGATCACCTCGCGCGCGGTCCCCGAGCTCGTCCAGCACGACGGCGGCCGGCCGGTGCGCACGCGCGTGGGGCACTCGTTCATCAAGGCCGTCATGGCCGAGGAGTCCGCGGTGTTCGGCGGGGAGCACTCGGCGCACTACTACTTCCGCGACTTCTGGAACGCCGACACGGGGATGCTCGCCGCGATGCACGTCCTCGCGGCCCTCGGCGAGCAGGACGGCCCGCTGTCCGAGCTCGCGGCCGAGTACGAGCCCTACGTGGCCTCGGGCGAGATCAACTCCGAGATCGAGGACAAGGACGCCGCGGTGGCCCGCGTGCGCGAGGAGTACGAGGGCGACGACGTCGCGATCGACGAGCTCGACGGCACCACGTTCTCGGCCGCGGACGGCTCGTGGTGGTTCAACCTCCGCCCGTCCAACACCGAGCCATTCCTGCGCTTCAACGGCGAGGCCAAGGACCGCGAGACCCTCGAGTCGATCCAGGACACCGTCCTCGCGATCGTGCGGGCCTGACGCATGGCCGAGGAGATCCCGCTCGAGACCCAGCAGGCCCAGCTGCGCGAGGTGCTCGGGACCGCGCTGGGCCTGGCCCAGGAGCACCTCGAGCAGAACGGCGGCTTCCTGCCCTTCGGTGTGACCCTGGATTTCGAGGGCGAGCTGCGGCTCGTCATGGTCACTCCCCCTGAGGCCGGAGGGGACGGCGACTACGATGCCGAGGCCATGATGGCGGATGTCGTCGAGCTCCTGCGGCAGGGCCGCGAGGGCTGCCAGGCCGTGGCGTTCGCTTCGGACGTGCACCTGCCCGAGCACGGCCCCGGCGGCTCTGACGGCATCCACGGCGCCGCCGAGCACCGCGGCGGCGGGGTGATGGCCGCCGTCGTCCCCTACGAGCTCACCGCCGAGGGCTATGCCTTCGGCGCGCTCGAGCCGGACGGCCACGAGGCCACCGTCTTCTGAAAGTCACCTCCTGAAAGTCACCTCCTGAAAGTCACCTCCTGAACGTCAGCTCCTGAGAGTCGCCTCCGGGGCGCCGTTCCGCGCGGCGTCCGGGCGGCGGCCCCCGGACGGACCGGTGGTGCGGCGACGGAGAACGGCCGTGGCCACGCCGGCCAGCAGGACGGCGCCGCCCACGAGCTCGAGCGGCTCGGGCACCTCGCCGAAGGCCAGCCAGGCCCCGACCATCCCGACGGGCGGCACGAGCAGCGTGTACGGGACCACGGCCGCGGCCGGGTAGGTCCCGAGCAGCGTGTTCCATGCCGAGTACCCGACCAGCGAGGCGAGGACCACGGTGAAGAGCGTGCTCAGCCACACCGGCAGCGTGAGGTGGCCGAGCGCACCGAGCAGCGCCCCCGGGCCGTCCACGAGGGCGGAGAGCGCGAGCATCGGCACGGGCACCACGAGCGCCGACCAGACGACGAGCCCGAGCCCGGAGGTGCCCTTGGCCGCCCGGGAGATCGTGTTGCCGATCCCCCAGGAGAGGCCGGCGAGGACCACCAGCAGCATCGGGCCGAGGGGCGCGACGGCCCCGCGCCCGGCCGCGACGAGGCCGAGGCCCACGACGCCGGCCCCCACCCCGGCGAGCTGCGCCGCCGTCGGCCGCTCCCGGAGCACCGCCGCGGCGAGGAGGATGGTGAAGAGCATCTGGCTCTGGAGCACGAGCGGGGCGAGTCCGGCAGGCATCCCGAGGTGCATGGCCAGGTAGACGAGGCCAAACTGCCCGGCGCTCATGAAGACCCCGACCCCGACGACCACGCGCCAGGGGAGATCGGGCTTCTTCACGAAGAACACGGCGGGGAACGCCACCAGGGCGAACCGCAGCGCCACGAACGCGAGCGGCGGGATGTCCCGCAGGCCCAGCTCGATCGCGATGAAGTTGAGTCCCCAGAGGACGGCGACGAGGACGGCGAGGGCAGCATGGCGGGGCTTCACCCCTCCATCATCCGGGCCGAGACAATGCAGCACCAGCGTTGATTCGTGTCCGCCACCATCTACGATTTCTTCATGATTGACCTTCAGGCCCTCCGGTCGCTCGCGGCTGTCGAGCGGCACGGCTCGGTCGTTGCCGCCGCAGACGCGCTCGGCTTCAGCCCGAGCGCGGTGTCGCAGCAGATCAAGAAGCTCGAGCGCCAGTCGCGGGCGGCCCTCCTCGAGCGGCAGGGCCGGGGCGTCCTGCTCACGGAGCGCGGACGGACCCTCGTGGAGCACGGGTCCCGGCTGCTGGCCGATCTCGAGCGCGTCGAGGCGATGCTCACGGCCGGGGACGCGCCGCAGGGCACGCTCTCGGTCGCCTCGTTCTCGACGGCGACCCGCGCGCTGTTCGGACACGTCGCTCGCAGGCTCGCCCAGGAGGCCCCCCAGGCCCGCCTCGAGGTCACGAGCGTCGATCCGGTCGACGCCGTCGCCCTCGTGGCGCACGGGGACGCGGACGTCGCGGTCGTGCACAACTGGAACTCGGTCCCCCTGGAGGTCCCGGCGCATGTGGCCGTCGAGCAGCTGTGCGAGGACGAGGCCGACGTGGTGCTCCCCCGCGACCACCGGCTTGCCGGCCGGCTCGCTCTCGACCGCCGCGAGCTGCTCGACGAGACCTGGTGCGCCACCCCGAAGGACGCGATCTGCCATGAGGCCCTCATGCGCCTCTTCCAGGCCGAGGGGGCGGTGCCGCGCGTCGCCTTCACCGATCCCGACTTCGCCACCCACGTGGCCCTCGCCGGCGACGGCGCGGCACTGGCCCTGGTGCCGAGGCTCGGCCGGCCGCCGCTCCCGAGCACCGTCGTGGCACGGCCCGTGGCAGGCGAACGGCCCCGCCGTGTGATCTCCGCGGCGTATCGGCGCACCATGGCCGCGAGTCCCGGCGTTCAGCTGCTCGTGCGGCTGCTGCACGAGGCGGCCGCCGGCGCCGACGCGACGGGCTCGGCGCCAGGTGAAACCGGCGAGTAGAATACTCCCCATGCGCATGACGGCCTTCGAGGATGTGAGCCTGCGCGCCCTCATGCTCCTGGCAGCCAATGACTCGGGCGTCCCGCTCGCCACGCGCACCATCGCCGAGGGAGTCGGAACTCCCTACAACCACGTGAGCAAGGCCGTCCTCCGGCTCCGCGAGCTCGGCTACCTCGAGTCGACCCGCGGGCGTGCGGGCGGCGTCCAGCTCAGCGCGAAGGGGCGCTCCGCCACCGTGGGCAGCGTGCTGCGCGACCTCGACACCCGGGCGGACCTCGCCGACTGCGAGACCGCCAACGGGACCTGCCCCCTGAACTTCCAGTGCGGGCTCCGCGGTGCCCTCCGCCGCGCCCGCGAGGCCTTCTACCGCGAGCTCGACGCCGTTGTGGTCGCCTCCCTGCCGCACGAGCGCCAGATGGCTCCCGTGCTCATGCAGATCGGGCTGCGGCCGCCCGCCGCCTGAGCGCCCGCGAGCCGAAGCCCTCCTCGGGCCGGCATCCCCCTCGGACCACGCCCCTGCGACGGCGGTGTGACCACCCCCACATGGACCCGAATTGCCATCTTCTACGCGACGTAGAAAACTGGGATTAATTCAGCATCGAAGATGCGGAATAACCAAGTCCCCTTCGCGGGGACCAGTCCCCAGCTTGAGGAGTCGCAATGCTCTCGGATACCGCGCGCCCCGTCATCGAAGCCACCCTCCCCCTCGTCGGCAGCCGCATCGGCGAGATCACGCCGCTGTTCTACCAGAAGATGTTCGCGGCGCACCCCGAGCTCCTCAACGGGACGTTCTCCCGGGCCAACCAGGCCAACGGCACCCAGCGCCAGGCCCTCGCAGGGGCCATCGCCGCGTTCGCGAGCCACCTCCTCAACAACCCGGACACCCTCCCCGAGGCGGTCCTGAGCCGGATCGCCCACAAGCACACTTCCCTCGGCATCACCGAGGACCAGTACCAGATCGTCTACAAGTACCTGTTCGAGGCCATCGCCGAGGACCTCGGCGAGGCGGTCACCGACGAGGTCGCGGCCGCGTGGACCGAGGTCTACTGGCTCATGGCGGACGCCCTCGTCAAGATCGAGAAGGGCCTCTACGCGCAGCAGGCGAACACCAAGATGTGGATGCCGTGGCGGGTCGTCGAGAAGGTTCCCGCGAGCCCCACCACGATGACGTTCGTGTTCGAGCCCGCGGACGACACCCCCGCCACCCCGGGCCAGCCCGGCCAGTTCGTCTCGGTGCGCATCCCGGTCGCGGACGGACTCCTCCAGGCGCGCCAGTACACGCTCTCCGCCGACGCCGAGTCGACCGAGCGCCGCGTCATCACCACCAAGTTCAACGACGGCGGCGAGGTCTCGCCGGTCATGCACGAGAAGATCCAGGTGGGCGACGTCGTCGAGCTCTCCAACCCGTACGGCGACGTGACCCTGGACGACGGCGACGGTCCCCTCATCCTCGCGACGGCCGGCATCGGCTGCACCCCGGCCGCCTCGATCCTGCGCGCCCTGGCCACGCACGGCTCGGGCCGCGAGGTCCTCGCCCTCCACGCCGACCGCAGCCTCGACACCTGGGCCCTCTCCGACCAGATGCTCCAGGACGTCGAGAGGATCGACGGGGCGCGCCTGGCGGTCTGGCTCGAGCAGGCCCAGCCCGAGCTGACCGGGGTCGGCGCGACGGCCGGTGGCGGGTCCGCGCGCCTCGACACGCACGAGGGCTTCATGAACCTCGCCGAGATCGACCTGCCCGAGGACGCCAGCGTGTACCTGTGCGGCCCGCTGCCGTTCATGCAGAAGGTCCGCTCGCAGGCGATCGCCAAGGGCATCCCCGCCACGAAGATCCACTACGAGGTCTTCGGCCCCGACCTCTGGCTCGCCTCGGCGAACTGACCCCGAGGAGGGCCCTCAGACGGCGTCGAGCCGCCACCCTGCGCTCTGGAAGGCATCAGGGTGGCGGCTCGACGCGCGCGCGCAGGCGGGACGTCAGTTGGAGGCGGTGAAGAACGTCCCGCGGAACTGCGGCTGCTCGAGCTCGTCGAGCGCCGCGACGGCGAAGTCCTGCGACGAGATGGACTCGCCCGCGGCCGGCACCCCGACCGCGGTGACGTACCTGCCGGTGCGCTCGCCCGGCGCGATGACCGCCGCGGGCGCCTGGACGGTGAGGTCTGCGCCGGCGTCGCGCAGGGCCTCGTAGGCGGCGAACGCCGCGTCCGACTCGCCCTTGTACTCGGCCGGGAAGCCCGGGGTGTCCTTGATGCGGGTGCCGTCCGGCGTCGCGAGGCCGCCGAAGCCGCCCACCAGGTAGAGCCGGGTGTCGGTCGGGACCGCCGCGATCGCGCGGTGCGCCTCGACGTAGGGCTCGCGCGGGCCGCCGGTGCGGTCCGGCGCCGTCGCCAGCACCACGGCGTCGTTCGCCGCAGCGATCTCGCGGAAGGCCTCCGTGTCAGCCAGTTCGGCGGCGCGCACGACGGCGGCCCCCTCCACCGGGACACCCTTGCGGCTGATGGCGGTCACCTCGTGGCCGCGGCGCACGGCCTCGGCGACGATCTGGCTGCCCACCATTCCGGTGGCTCCGTAGACGGCGATCTTCATGAGGGCTCCTCGGTGCTCGATGTCGTGAACGGAGTCAACAGTATCTATTTGATACCAGCTACTTCAACGTTCTATAGTTACCTGGTGGAAACTATCCCCTTCGACGTCATGGATCCCGACTGCCCCTCCCGGGTGGTCCTCCAGCGGATCGGGGACAAGTGGACGCCGCTCGTGTTCCAGTCGCTCAAAGACGGTCCGCGGCGGTTCTCCGAGGTGCGGGCCGATATCGGCGGCGTGACGCCGAAGGTGCTCACGCAGACCCTCCGCACCCTCGAGCGGGACGGCCTCGTCTCGCGTGCCGTCTTCGCCGAGGTCCCCGTGCGCGTCGAGTACACGCTCACACCCCTGGGGCGCAGCCTGCTGGCGCCGCTCGAGGCGGTGCGCGCGTGGGCCGAGAGCCACGCCGCCACGATCCTGGAGGCCCGCGAGGCCTTCGACGCGGCGGGCTGACCCCCGGGCACGCCGGCTCCTAGAAGACCCGCCGCCAGTTGGCCTTCGCGAGGTCGAGCACCTCGTCCCCCCGGCCGGAGAGCACGGTCCTGAGGGCGTACAGCGTGAAGCCGCCGGCCTGCTGCGCGGTGATGGTCGGCGGCATCGCGAGCTCCTCGCGCATGGTCGCCACGTCCACGAGCGCGGGCCCGTCGTGGGCGAGGGCCTCCGCGAGCCCCGCCTCGAGCTCGGAGGAGCCGTTGACCCGTACCCCCTTGATGCCCATCGCCTCGGCGACCGCCGCGAAGTTCGGGTTGTCCAGGCCCGTGCCGAAGTTCACGAACCCCACGGACTTCATCTCGAGCTCGATGAAGTTCAGCGACGCGTTGTTGAACACCACGAGCTTCACCGGCAGCCGGTTCTGCTGAAGCGTCAGGAGTTCGCCCAGGAGCATCGAGAGCCCGCCGTCGCCCGCGAGCGCGACGACCTGCCTGCCCGGGAACGCCGCCTGGGCGCCCATCGCGTGCGGCAGGGCGTTCGCCATGGAGCCGTGCGTGAACGAGCCGACCAGCCGGCGTCGGCCGTTCATCGTCAGGTAGCGGGCCGCCCAGATCACCGGGGTGCCCACATCGGCGGTGAAGACGGCGTCCTCGGCCGCGAGCCGGTCGAGGGTCCGGGTGACGAACTGCGGGTGCAGCGGCTGCCCCTTCTTGGTCGGGGTCGCGAGGTCGTCGAGCTTGGAGCGGGCCTTCGCGTAGTGCTTGAGCGAGGACTCGAGGTGCGTGCGGCGCTTCTTGCGCG
The DNA here is from genome assembly GCF_054063535.1 of Sinomonas sp. RB5. Lineage (NCBI taxonomy): Bacteria > Bacillati > Actinomycetota > Actinomycetes > Micrococcales > Micrococcaceae > Sinomonas > Sinomonas sp. RB5. Next base: position 83,055 of record NZ_JBSSGJ010000014.1, on the reverse strand, counting down.
GCACGAGGGGAAGCAGCGCCGCCGCGGTGTCGCGCACGTCCCCGACGAGGCCGAGGTCCAGGGGCACGCGCCGGCCGAGCTGCTCGCCGCGCAGGTCGACCTGGATGATCTTGGCCTTGGACGGGAAGAACTGCTGGTACGGGAAGTCCGTGCCGAGCATGAGGAGGGCGTCGCAGTCCTCCATGGCCCGGTAGCCCGAGGAGAAGCCCAGCAGGCCGGTCATGCCGACATCGAAGGGGTTGTCGTACTCGATGAACTCCTTGCCGCGCATTGCGTGGACGATCGGCGCGGCGAGCGCGTCCGCGAGCGCCACGACCTCGTCGTGGGCCCCCTCGACGCCGGCACCAGCGAGGATCGTGACCTTGCCGGCGGCGTTGAGGATCCCGGCCGCTTCGCGGAGCTCGGCGTCGTTGGGCACCACCCGGGGCCGGGCCCGGCGCACCACCGTGACCCGGTCCGAGTTCGTGGAGGTCAGACCCACGTCGCCGGACAGGACCACCACCGCGACGCCGCGCTTCTCGACCGCGGTGCGCATGGCGATCTCGAGGATGCGCGGCATCTGCGCGGCGTCGGTGACCTGCTCGGCGTAGACGCTGCACTCGCGGAAGACCTCCTGCGGGTGCGTCTCCTGGAAGTAGTTCGAGCCGATCTCGGTGCTCGGGATGTGGGCGGCGATCGCGAGCACGGGCACCCGGGAACGGTTGGCGTCGTAGAGGCCGTTGATGAGGTGCAGGTTGCCGGGGCCCGCGGACCCTGCGCAGACGGCGATCTCCCCCGTGAGCGCGGCCTCGGCCGCCGCGGCGAACGCCCCGGCCTCCTCGTGCCGCACGTGGACCCACTCGATGCTCGGAGTGGCCCGGAGCGCATCGGTGAAGCCGTTGAGCGAGTCGCCCGGGAGGCCGTAGACACGGCGGACGCCGTTGGCTGCGAGGGTCTCGACGATGTTCTGCGCGATGGTCGTCATGGTCCTCAACCTAGCGGCGTGGCGCAGATCGCGGATACCCCTCGGGAATATCTCGTTGGCCACAGCGTTGAACTTGAGCGTAAGTCACTCAACTTCTACCGTTGTAGCCCGACCGACTCCAACGCCACGACACGATCTCCCTCGGAGGACAACTGATGCCACTCTTCTTCGGCCCCGCCGCCGGCAATGGCTCCTTCGACGAGTTCCTCGCCCGCTACCTGCAGGGCCAGGGCGCTCGCCGGCCTGGACGCCCCATCGACATGACGAGGCTCGTGAGCCGCGGGACCCAGACGGTCCTCAACGCCGCCGGCCGCTACGCCCAGGAGCACGGCCACCGCGAAGTGGACGCCCTGCACCTGCTGCGCGCCCTGACCGAGACGGAGCAGGTCGGTGCGATGATCGCGCATGCCGGGGCAGACCCGGCCGAGATCGCTGCCTCCGCCGAGGACCGGCTGCCCGGCGCGGTGGGCGGTGAGCGGGACGAGGCCGACGGCATGCCCTCGCTCACCACGAGCGCCCAGCACGCCTTCCTCGACGCCTACAAGGTGGCCCGCTCTGTCGGCTCGACCTACATCGATCCCGAGCACCTCTTCCTCGCGCTCGTGCTCAACTCCGATGCAGCCTCGGGCCAGATCCTCGCCGCCGCCGGGGTCACCCCGCGGTCGCTGCAGGACGGCGAGTCCTCGCCCGCCGCCGAGGATTCCGCGGACGACGCCGGCCGCTCGCCGCGCGCGGCCAAGCGCCCCCTGCGTGCCACGGCAGCCCAGAAGGGCCGGCGCGCGAAGGGCTCGATGCTCGAGCAGTTCGGCACGGACCTCACGGCCCTCGCCCGCGAGGGCCGGCTGGACCCGGTGATCGGCCGCGCCGACGAGATCGAGCAGGCGATCGAGATCCTGGCGCGCCGGACCAAGAACAACCCCGTGCTCATCGGCGAGGCCGGCGTGGGCAAGACCGCGATCGTCGAGGGCCTGGCCCAGGCCGTCGCGGCCGGGGACGTCCCGGCGCAGATCGCCGGCACCACGGTCATCTCCCTCGACCTGCCCGCGATGCTCGCCGGCACCCGCTACCGCGGCGACTTCGAGGAGCGCCTGACTAAGACCATGGACGAGATCGCCGAGGATGGGAACATCATCGCGTTCGTCGACGAGATCCACACCGTGGTCGGTGCCGGGGGCGGCGGCGAGGGCGGCATGGACGCCGGGAACATCCTCAAGCCCCGGCTCGCCCGCGGCGAGCTGCACCTCGTGGGCGCCACGACCCTCGACGAGTACCGCAAGATCGAGAAGGACCCCGCCCTCGAGCGGCGGTTCCAGCCCGTCACGGTCGGCGAGCCGAGCGTGGAGGACGCCGTCGCGATCCTCGAGGGGCTCAAGGACCGCTACGAGGAGCACCACGGCGTCACCTACGCCCAGGACGCGATCCGCGCCGCGGTCGAGCTCTCGCACCGCTACATCACGGACCGGTACCTGCCGGACAAGGCGATCGACCTCATCGACCAGGCCGGCGCCCGGCTGAGCCTGGCGCACGGCCCGCGCGTGGACCTCGAGGCCCTCGGGGCCCGGGTCGCCGAGCTGACCGAGCAGAAGGAGGCCGCCATCGCGCGTGAGGCCTACGAGGAGGCCTCCCGGCTCCGGGACGAGATCGACGCCATCACGGCGACCATCGAGGCGGAGGCCACGGGCGCTCCCCGTCCTGCCGCAGCCCCCGCCGAGGGCGACGCCGCGGCCGCAGGCCAGCCTGACGCCGTCGTGCGCGAAGCGGACATCGCCGCGGTGGTGGCCCGCGCCACCGGCATCCCCGCCGCGCGCCTCACCGAGGGCGAGCGGGAGCGGCTCGCGCGCCTCGAGGACGAGCTCCACGAGCGCGTGATCGGGCAGGAGGACGCGGTCTCCGTGATCGCCAAGTCCGTGCGGCGCAACCGCACCGGGCTCGGCGACGCCAACCGGCCGGTGGGCAGCTTCCTGTTCCTCGGCCCGACCGGCGTGGGCAAGACCGAGCTCGCGAAGACGCTCGCGGCCTCGCTGTTCGGCGACGAGTCCGCGATGGTGCGCTTCGACATGAGCGAGTTCGGCGAGCGCCACACGGTCTCGCGGCTCGTCGGCGCCCCTCCGGGGTACGTCGGCTACTCCGAGGCCGGCCAGCTGACCGAGCGCGTGCGCCGGCACCCGTACTCGGTGGTGCTCCTGGACGAGGTCGAGAAGGCCCACCCCGACGTGTTCAACCTGCTCCTGCAGGTGCTCGACGACGGGCGGCTCACCGACGGCCAGGGCCACACCGTGGACTTCCGCAACACGGTGGTGATCATGACCAGCAACCTCGGCTCGGAGTTCCTCGCGACCCGCGGCGCGGCGCTGGGCTTCGCGGCCGGCGGCGCCGAGGGCGGGCCCTCCGAGACCGAGCTGCGGGCCCGGATCATGGGCCGGCTGCGCGAGACGATGCGGCCCGAGTTCCTCAACCGCATCGACGAGATCGTGCTGTTCCGCAAGCTCACCCGCGAGCAGCTCCACGAGATCGTGCGGCTGCAGCTGCGGGGCACCGAGGCCCGCCTCGCGGCGCAGGGCATCGCCCTGGCCGTGGACGAGGACGCGGTGGACTGGATCGCCGACCGCGGCTACGAGCCCGAGTTCGGCGCCCGCCCGCTGCGCCGCGTGATCCAGCGCGAGCTCGAGGACCGGGTCGCCGACCTGCTCGTCACCGGGGCGGTCGCCGAGGGCGGCCGGGTCACGGTGGGGGTCTCGGTTCCGGAGGGCGCGGACGCGCACGACGACTCCGTGCTGGCCGACAGCGTTCTGGCCGTCCGCGCGGACGTCCCCGAGGCGGCCGCCGCCGCCTGATTCTGGGAGTCACCTCCTGAAGGTCACCTCCTGTGAGTCACCTCCCGTGGGTGCGCCGCTCTGAAGGTCACCTCCTGAAGGTCACCTCCTGTGGGTGCGCCGCTCTGAAGGTCACCTCCTGAAGGCCATTGTCCTGACTTTGACCCACAGGAGGTGACCTTCAGACGTGTCTGGGGGTCAGGCGGGATCGACGCGGCCGCGGCTCCCGTCCACCCTGACCCGCTGCCCGTCCCGCAGCACGGAGGTGCCGTCGCCGGTCGCCATGACCGCCGGCACCCCGTATTCCCGCGCGACGATCGCCGCATGGGACCCCAGGCCGCCGGTGTCCACGACCACCGCGGCGGCCCGGGCGAACAGCGGCGTCCACGACGGGTTCGTGTTGGGGCACACCAGCACCTCCCCCGCCCGCAGCGACGCGAAGCCCTCGGGCCCGGACACGACCCGCACCGGCCCCTCCGCGACGCCGCCGCTCGCGGGCGTCCCGGTGAGCAGTGCGCCGCCGCCGTCCGCGCCGGTGCGGGCGCGGGCGAACAGTCCCGGGTCGAGCATCGGGACGCCCGCGTACTCTCGCCTGAGCCGCGCCCTGCGGGCGGCGAGGCCGCGCACCCGGGCGGCCTCGCCGTCGTCCATCACCACCGGGTCGGCGAGGGCGGCCAGCTCGTCGAAGCGGAGGTCGAACACGTCCTCGGGGGCAGCCAGCGCGCCGACCTCCGCGAGGCGGCGGCCCAGCTCGAGGAACGTGTGGCGCAGCGGCGGCAGCACCCGGCAGGCCTGGAAGTGCGTGTCCTCGCGGAACGCGAGCCCGCGGCGGCAGGCCGCGACCACCGCGCGGGCAGCCGCCGCCGCGCGCCGCGGGCGCAGGAGCGGGTGCGCGAGGAGCTCTGCGAGGGCCTCGGCGGACCGGTCCGGCCGTGGGCCGCCGGGCGGTGCCGCAGCGAGGGACATCAGGATGGCGGCGACCGGGGTGGGATCGTCGCGCCACGTGGGCGCGGTCGCCAGGAGCACGCTGACGGACTCGCGGTGCCCATACTCGGTCAGGAACGCCTCCAGCTCCGCCGCGAAGCCCGCGAACTCGGGGCGCTCCCGCACGCTGCGCAGGAACCCGGCCGGGTCGAGCGCGGCCGCCGCGCTGGCCAGCTCGGGATCGGTGCGGACGACGCCGGCAAGCACCTCGAGCGCGTCGTTGCCGTCCCGCGTTCGGGTCCGCTCGCCCGCCACGAGCGGCGACGCGAGCCGGCCGAGCCCGACCGCGGCGAGCAGGAGCCGCAGCGGGGCGAAGGGGACGAACGCCGAGGGCAGGTACTGCACCCGGATCCTGGCAACCGGCTCGAGCGCGGCGTTGCAGCGGTCCACCCGCCGCACGAGGTCCGGCCAGGGCAGCGCAGCGGGGTCCTCGGCCTCGAGGGCGGCGATGGCGGCATCGAACTCGGCCATCAGCGGGTCGGCGGTCCACCGGCGCACGTCGTAGCGGCGCATCCGCCGGGCCACGGACAGCGGTGCCCCGACCATGAGCAGGCTCGGCCTGGGCCGCGGCGGGACGAGCTGGAGGGGAACGCCGTCGCGCTCGTGGATCACCTGGTCGAGGGGCGGGAAGCGGACCCCGACGCTGCCGGCCATGAGGTGCAGCATCGGCAGCACGCCGCGGGCGAGCCACCCCGTGACGTCCAAGGGGTGCGGGCGGACCGCGAACATCTCGAGGAAGAACGGCCCCACCGTGCGCTGGATCCGGCCGAGTTCCGGCGGCGCCGGCGGAAGGGCCGTCATGGGGCGGGCCTGGACGAGGCTGATGCGTCCGTCCGCGAGCGCCCACTCGATGTCCTGCGGCGCCTCCTCCCCCGCCAGTCCGCTGAAATGCCGTTCGGCCCGGACCGCGAGCGCGGCCAGCTGCGACGCGGCGGTGTCGGAGAGGACGCGGGGCGCGCCCTCGGATCGCGGTACCACGGAGCGGACGGCGCCGTCGCGCCCGAGGACGAGCCGCTCGGGCGTGACCTCGCCCGAGACGACGGCCTCCCCGAGCCCCGGAGCCGCGTCGACGACCAGCTCGTCGCGGCGGCCCGTGAGCGGGTTGGCCGTGAACAGCACCCCCGCCGCCTCCGCGGGGACCATCCGCTGGATCACGACGGCGATCGCGACCTCGTGCGGGTCGATCCCCTGGCGCCTCCGGTAGTCGACCGCACGGTCGGTCCAGAGGGAGGCCCAGCAGCGGCGCACGGCGTCGAGCACGGCATCGGTGCCGAGGATGTCCAAGAAGGTGTCCTGCTGCCCGGCGAACGCGGCGCCGGGCAGGTCCTCGGCGGTCGCACTGGACCGGACCGCCACGCGCATCCCGTCGGGGCCGAGGTCCGCCAGGGCCGCGGCGATCTCGTGCCGCGCCGCGGGGGCCAGGGGCGTGCTGGTCAGGAGGTCCCTTGCGCGGGCGGGGTCTTCCGCGGCCGCCTCGGGGTCGAGTCCGGCGGCTGCGGCGTGGGCGCGGTACGCCGCCGTCGTCACGACGAAGCCGGGCGGGACCGGGAGCCCGGCGGCCATCAGCTCCCCGAGGTTCGCGCCCTTGCCGCCCACGGCGGGCAGGTCGCCCGCACCCACTGCGGCGAGCGGGAGGACACGAGGTGGGGTGGCGCCGTCGTCCATCACCCCACGCTACCGCCGCCCGCCTCGAATCTGGAGGTCACCTCCTGGAAGTCACATCGGGTGACCTCCAGGAGGTGACCTTCAGAAGGTGCCCCCAGAAAAGGGTGGGAGGGCCGCCCCGTGTGCGGCGGGGCAGCCCTCCCGGAAGACCGGCGCCGTCTAAACCGCCGGGGTCATGGCCGTCTCAGGCGAGACGGGACTTGAGGGACTCGAGCTCGGCCGTGATGCTCTTCGGCAGCGAGCCGCCGAACCGCTCGAACCACTCGGTGAGGCCGGGAAGCTCGTTGAGCCACTCCTCGCGGTCGAAGCGGACCGCCTCCTCGACCTCGGCCTCGGTCATGTCGAGGCCCGTCAGGTCCAGGCTCGACGGCGTGGGCACGTGGCCGATCGGGGTCTCGACAGCGTCCGCGGTGCCCTCGATGCGCTCGATGGCCCACTTGAGGACACGGCTGTTGTCGCCGAACCCGGGCCACGCGAAGCCGCCGTCCCTCGTGCGGCGGAACCAGTTCACGAGGAAGATCTTGGGCAGCTTCTCGGGGTTGGCCTTCGCGGAGACCCGCACCCAGTGGGCGAGGTAGTCGCCCGCGTCGTAGCCGATGAAGGGCAGCATCGCCATCGGGTCGCGGCGCACGACGCCGACGGCGCCCGCGGCGGCCGCCGTGGTCTCCGAGGAGAGCGTGGCGCCGTAGAAGATGCCCTGGGCCCAGCTGCGGGACTGCGTTACGAGCGGGACGGTCGTCTTGCGGCGGCCGCCGAACAGGATCGCGTTGACCTCGACGCCGTCCGGGGCGAAGTACTCCTGGGCCAGCATGTCGATCTGGTCGATCGGGGTGCAGAACCGGGAGTTCGGGTGCGCGGCCGGCCGGTCGGCGTCCGGGGTCCAGTCGTTGCCCTGCCAGTCCGTGAGGTGGCGGGGCACCTCCTCGGTCATGCCCTCCCACCACACGCCGCCGTCGTCGGTGAGGGCCACGTTGGTGAAGATGCTGTTGCCCTTGGCGATGGCGCGCATCGCGTTCGGGTTGGTGCCCCAGCCGGTGCCGGGGGCGACGCCGAACAGGCCCGCCTCGGGGTTGACCGCGCGGAGCTCGCCCTCCTTGCCGAAGCGCATCCACGTGATGTCGTCGCCGAGCGTCTCGACCTTCCAGCCCTCGATCGTCGGATCGAGGAGCGCGAGGTTGGTCTTGCCGCACGCCGACGGGAACGCGGCGGCGACGTTGTAGACCTTGTTCTCGGGGCTCGTGAGCTTGAGGATGAGCATGTGCTCGGCGAGCCAACCCTCGTCGCGCGCCATGACCGAGGCGATGCGCAGGGCGTAGCACTTCTTGCCGAGGAGGGCGTTGCCGCCGTACCCCGAGCCGTAGGACCAGATGGAGCGCTCCTCCGGGAAGTGCACGATCCACTTCTCGGGGTTGCACGGCCACGGCACGTCCTCCTGGCCCTCCTCGAGCGGGGCGCCGACGGAGTGGAGCGCGGGCACGAAGAACGCCCGGGTCTGCTCGATCTTCTTCAGCACGTCGGTGCCGATGCGCGCCATGATGCGCATCGAGGCCACGACGTAGGCGGAGTCGGTGATCTCGACGCCGAACTTGGGATCCTCGGCGTCGAGGTGGCCCATGACGAACGGGATCACGTACATGGTGCGGCCGCGCATGGAGCCCTCGAAGAGGCCCGTGAGCTTCTCCTTCATGGCGTCCGGGTCCATCCAGTTGTTGGTGAAGCCGGCGTCGCGCTCGTTGCGCGAGCAGATGAAGGTCTGCTCCTCGACGCGGGCCACGTCCGCGGGGTCGGAGAAGGCCGCGAAGGAGTTGGGGAACAGCTCGGGGTTCAGGCGTGTGAGGGTTCCAGCGGCGACGAGCTCGTCGGTCAGCTGCCGGTACTCCGCCTCGGAGCCGTCGACCCAGTGGATGTGGTCGGGCCTCGTCAGTTCGGCGATGTCCTCGACCCAGGAGAGCAGGGGCTCGTACGTGGTGGGGGCTTCCGCGAGCAGCGGCAGACGAGTTTCGCCCATGTCGGTCTCCTTCGGTGGGGTCGGCGTGTCCTTCCCATGCTAGGGAAGGTGGTCTGTACCACCCGGGGCGAAAGTCCCTGATTTGAGAGCGCGGATGCCGAAATTGCCGTGTTTCCGGGGTCGAAGAGCGACATCTATCCCATTTAAGTGATCAAGGTCACGTAGACCGGTCTAGAATTTGTGGCGCTGTGTGGCGGTGGTGACCGCCACACTGGGGCAATTTGGAGTTGGCACGCTGTTCGCGTACAGTTATTCGAGGCCGAACCGGGTGGGAACAAACCGAACGGCATGCAAGCGCCCATAGCTCAGCTGGATAGAGCGTCTGTCTACGGAACAGAAGGCCGGGGGTTCGAATCCCTCTGGGCGCACCATCTGAAGGACCCGGTCACCGCGACCGGGTCCTTCTTGCGTTTCGGGTACACATCTCGTCGCCCTTTTCCCGTTTCGGGTACGCATCTCGCCGCCCTTTTCCCGTTTCGGGTACGCATCTCGCCGCCCTTTTCCCGTTTCGGGTACGCATCTCGCCGCCCTGGCCAGGGCTCGACACCCGCTGCCCGCGGGGTGCTCGGCGAGCCGGCCGCGGATCGCGTCGAAGTGCCGGTTCAAGCAGCTCCGACGCTGTGGCCTCGTTCCGGTTCCCCCGGGCCGGCTTCTGGAAGTCACCTTATGCGGGTCACCGCCCGCCTCCCGTCTGAAGGTCACCTCCTGAGTGTCAATGTCTGGACAATGACGCCCAGGACCTGACCTATAGAAGGTGACCCTCAGGACCTGACCTTCAGGACCTGACCTTCAGAAGGTGACCTTCAGGAGCTGACCCTCAGAACGTGACCTTCAGGAGCTGACCTTCAGACGGGGGGGCGAGGGGGGCGGCGGAGGGGGTGGCCGCGGCGGGGCGGTCCCGTAGCATGCTGGGGTGGACACCGAGTACGACGTCATTGTGATCGGCGGCGGCGCGGCCGGCGAGAACGCCGCGGACCGCGCCGTCAAGGGGGGCCTCACGGCGGCCATCGTGGAGCGCAGCCTCCTCGGCGGCGCCTGCTCCTACTGGGCCTGCGAGCCGTCCAAGGCGCTCCTGCGTCCCGGCACCGCCCTGAGCGCGGCCCGCCGCGTCCCGGGCGCCCGCGAGGCGGTCACGGGCGGCCTCGACGTCCGGGCGGTGCTCGCACACCGCGACGAGGCCTCGAGCAACTGGGACGACTCCTCGCAGGTGGAATGGGCCGAGGGCGCGGGCATCGCCCTCATCCGCGGCACCGCCCGCCTCACGGGTGCCAAGCGGCTGTGGGTGACCGGCGACGACGGCGACCACTTCGCGCTCACGGCGCGCCACGCCGTCGTGCTCGCGACCGGTTCGGTGCCCTCCCTCCCGAAGATCCCCGGGCTGGCCGGCATCCACCCCTGGACCACCCCGGATGCGACGAGCGCGCAGGAGGTCCCCGAGAGCCTCGCGGTGATCGGCGCGGGCGTGGCGGGCGCCGAGCTCGCGCAGGCCTTCGCGCGGCTCGGCTCGAAGGTCACAGTCCTGGCCCGCGGCACGTTCCTGAGCGCGTTCCCCGAGGACGCGCGCCGGCTCGTGGCCGAGGGGCTGCGCGCCGACGGCGTGGAGATCCTCGAGGGCGTCAGCCCCGAGCGTGCCGACCTGACGGACGACGGCGCCGCCCGCCTCACGCTCCCGGGTGGCCGCGAGCTCGTGGCCGAGCGGGTCCTCGTTGCCGCTGGGCGCCGGGCCGCGCTGGACGGACTCGGGCTGCCCGCGTTCGGGATCGAGCCGCCGTCGCTCAAGGTCGACGAGTCCGGCCGCGTCCAGGGGCTCTCCTGGCTGTACGCGGTGGGCGACTGCTCCGGCGGCCCCAAGCTCACCCACCAGGGCAAGTACCAGGCCCGCATCACGGGCGACGCGATCGTGGCCCGCGCCCGGGGCGAGCTCGGCGGCGCCGCCCCGGCCCCGTGGAGCCGCTGGGCCCGTACCGCGGACGTCCTCGCGGTGCCGCACGTGGTGTTCACCGATCCGGAGGTCGCCTCGGTCGGCCTGACTGAGGAGGACGCCTGGGAGGCGGGCATCCGCGTGCGCCCCGTGGAGCTGCCCATCTCGGTGGCCGGCGCATGGCAGCACGCCGAGGACTACGAGGGCTGGGCCCAATTCCTCGTCGACGAGGACACGCGCACGCTCGTGGGCGCGTGCTTCGCCGGCCCGGACGTGGCCGAGCTCCTGCACGCGGCCACCATCGCCATCGCCGGCGAGGTCCCGCTCGAGCGGCTCTGGCACGCCACCCCCGCCTTCCCGACGGTCAGCGAGGTCTGGCTGCGGTTCCTCGAGGCCTACGGCCTCTGACCCTGGGCCCCACAGGGCCCCAGGGTGCCTTCCGCCGGAGCGGGAGGGCGGCAGTCAGAACTGGCTGTGGGCCGCGGTGGCGGGGTCTCCGCCGATGCGCTCGCCCGTCTCGAGGGCGGTGATCGCCTCGACCTCGGCGGGGCTGAGCGCCAGCGCGGCGGCGGCGAGGTTCTCGGCCATCCGCTCCCGCGTTGCGGTCTTCGGGATCACGATCGTGCCCTGGGCGAGGTGCCACGCGAGCACCGCCTGCGCCGGGGTGGCCCCGTGCGCGGCCGCCGCGTCCCGCACCGCGTCCGCGTCGAGGTCCGCCCCCTGGCCCAGCGGGCTGTAGGCCTCGACGGCGATGCCCTTGGCGCGGCACAGGTCCGCGAGCGCACGCTGCTGGAAGGTGGGGTGGAGCTCGATCTGGTTCAGCGTCGGCGTCACGGTGGCGGTCGCGAGGAGCGTGTCGAGGTGGTCCGGGAGGAAGTTCGAGACGCCGATCGCCCGCACATGCCCCTCGGCGTAGGCCTCCTCGAGCTGGCCCCACGCCGCGGTGTACAGCCCCTGCGACGGGACCGGCCAGTGGATCAGATAGAGGTCCAGGTAGTCGAGCCCGAGGGCCGAGCGGCTGTCGTCGAAGGCCTCGCGGGCCCTGCCCTGGTCCCCGTTGCGCAGCTTCGTGGTGATGAACAGCTCCTCGCGCGGGATCCCCGCGGCCGCGATGGCTGCGCCGACCCCGGCCTCGTTGCGGTAGGCGGCGGCGGTGTCGATGTGCCGGTACCCGGCCTCGAGCGCCTCCTCGACCACGCGCTGGGTCTCGTCCGGAGGGACCTGGAAGACGCCGAAGCCGAGCTGCGGGATCTCGACGCCGTTGTTCAGCGCCACGGTGGGAACGGAGCTCTGCTGTGCGGGGGACATGGGGTCTCCTCCTTCTCTGGGTGGGTGGTGGGGCTGGCGCTCGCTGCTACGGGGTCCACGCCCCCGGCTCGACAGCCCAGGCAAGCCGGTGGAGCGCTGTGGCAAGCCGGGCCCGGACGGCGGCCGTCCGGCGGGTGATGCCCCCGCGGTCGTCCACGACCGGCGAGTCCGGCAGGGCGCTGAGGGCCGTGTGGTGGCGGAGGGGGATGACGAGGGCATAGGCGATCGACGCCGAGTGGTCCATGGTCCTTCTTCTGGCGAGAGCTGGGAGGCGTCGGCCCGCCCGCGCGGGGCCGGCCTCCGCCCCCGTGCGGTACCCCTTCACGCTAGGCGGCCCGGCGCGGCCTTGTCATCGCGTGACCCGTGCCCTGCGCTTCCTAGGAGTGGCAGGCCTACCCTCAGCCGGGAATAGCCGTGGAACCGGGGCGGCCTCCCGGCCAGAATGGACCCCATGGGTCAGAGTGCGGAATTCGGTCGGTTCCTCAGGGCAATGCGTGGGCGGCTCTCGCCCGAGGAGGCAGGGCTCCCGACGGCGGGCGCGCGGCGCGTGCCCGGCCTGCGCCGGGAGGAGATCGCGCTCATGGCGGGAGTCAGCACCGACTACTACACCCGGCTCGAGCAGGGGCGCAACATCCACCCCTCCCGCTCGGTCCTGGACGCGGTGGCACGCGCCCTGCGCCTCGACGAGGGCGAGCGGGCGCACATGATCGACCTGCTCGAGCACTGCGCCCTCTCCCAGCGGACCCCGGTCCCGCAGGAGACCGTGCGCCCCGCGCTCCGGCAGCTCCTGGCCTCCGTGGGGACCGTGCCGGCGCTCGTGCTGGGGCGCCGCACGGATGTCCTCGCCGGAAACCGGCTGGCCTTCCTGCTCCTGGCCGACTTCGCCGCCATGCCGGTGGGCGAACGCAACCTCACCCGCTGGATGATCCTGGACCCCGCGGCACGCGAGCTCTTCACGGACTGGCACGCGGTCGCGGCCGAGGCGGCGGGCGCCCTGCGGGTGGACATCGGCCGGCACCCCAACGACCCCCAGGCCAACCAGCTCGTCGGCGACCTCGCCGTGCACAGCGAGGAGTTCCGGCAGTGGTGGGCGGGCCACCGGGTCGTCACCACGCACGCGGGGACGCTCCGCCTGCGCCATCCGGTGGTGGGCGACCTCGAGCTGTCCTTCGAGGACCTCGCCCCGCGGCACGATCCTGACCAGACCCTGCGGGTCTTCACCGCCGCCCCGGGGTCGGCCTCCGCAGACTCCCTCGCGCTGCTGGGCAGCTTCGGCGCGGACAGCTTCACCGACAAGGCGCCCGACGGCGCCGACCGCCCCGCTGCTCCCCGGCGCCCCTGACGCCCCTCCCTACTCCGCGGGCCAGAACGACCGGCGCCGCAGGCTGCGGCGCTGCGGCACCCGACCGCGCCCGCCCGGCTTTGTACTGACCGGTCAGTTTTCCTATAATCGGTAGCATGCTTTCAGTTAGTGCCCTGCGAGTCGCCGGTCGGCACGGCGACCTCGTGCCCCCCACCTCCTTCGACGCCGCCCCCGGGGAGCTCACCCTCGTCCGCGGCGACGGCCAGGAGCACCGCACAGCCCTTGCCCTGGCCGCCACGGGCCGCTGCGCCCCGAGCGGCGGTATGGCCCGATGGGGCGCCCCGCGCGGAAGCGCGCGCAAGGACCTCAGGGCGCTGCGCCGCGCGAGCGCAATCGTCGACGCCCCCGCGATCAACGAGGCCGAGCTCCATGTGCGGGTGCGCGACCTCGTCGCCGAGGACCTCGCCCTCCTCCCCCGCCGCCATCGCGGCCCCCTCCGGCCCGAGGCGTGGCTCACCGTCAACGCCTTCGCTGACGTCGCGGGCGAGTGGGCCCAGAACCTCCCGGCCGCGCGCCGCACGGAGCTCCTCACGGCGCTCGCGCTTGCCAACCCCGAGACCGGCCTCCTCGTGCTCGACTCCCCCGACCGCCACGCGGACCAGGCGTCGGCGTGGCTGCCGTTCCTCGCCGCGACCGCGGCCCGCGGGGGGCGGCCACTCGCCGTCGTCGCCGTCGTCGCAGACATCCCCGAGGGCTGGGACGGCCCGAGGGCGGAGATCGGCAACGCCGCCGAGCACTGCCCGGAAGCGCATCCCGACGCCGAGTCCGGACCCGCAGCGCCCGGCGGAGCGGCAGTCCCCGCGGGTGCGCCGGCCCGGACGGAGGTGCCGGCATGACCGTCCTCCGCCTCGCACGCTCGGAGCTGAAGCGCATGACCTACGGGCTGCTGCCGAAGCTCACGATCCTCGCGCTCACCGTGGTCCCGCTCCTGTACGGTGCCGTGTACCTGTACGCGAACTGGGACCCCTACAAGAACCTGGACCGGATCCCGGCCGCGCTCGTCGTCGAGGACCAGGGCGCGCAGCTGCCCGACGGCTCACGCCTCGACGCCGGCGGCAAGGTCGCCGAGGGCCTCGTGGACGGGCACCTCTTCGACTGGCACCGCGTCACCAGCACCGCGGAGGCCGACGAGGACGTCCGGACAGGCACCTACTCGTTCTCCCTGACCCTGCCGGCCGACTTCTCCAGGAACCTCGCCTCCCCGGCAAGCTTCGACGCGGCGCACCAGGCCATGCTCAAGGTCACGACCAACGACGCGAACAACTACCTGCTCTCAACGATCGTGGACAAGGTCACGACCGCGGTCCACGACTCCGTGGCCAAGCAGGTCGGGACGGACACGGCGGCGCGGCTCCTCTCGGGCTACGGCACCATCCACGCCCAGCTCGCCTCCGCCTCGGACGGCGCGGACAGGCTCGCCGCCGGGCTGGACACGCTCAAGGGCGGCTCGGCCCAGCTCGCCGACGGGGCCTCCCAGCTGCACGCCGGGGCGGACCAGCTCGTGGCCGGCCAGGAGCGCCTCACCAGCGGCGCCGCCCAGCTGCGCGATGGGTCCGCCCAGCTGGCCTCCGGCCTCGACACGCTGCGGGCCAAGAGCGCCACGCTGCCCGCAGACACCCGGCGCCTGGCCGACGGCGCCGCGCAGGTCGCCGCAGGCAACGCCGCCCTCAACAGCAAGGTCCAGGCCGCGGCCAGCGCCGCAGACGCCGCCAGCGCGGCCCTTCCGGACCGCGCCCGCCAGACCGCCCAGGCCCTCGTGGCCTCCGGCGTGCTCACCCAGGCCCAGGCAGACAGGGTCGTCTCCGACCTCGCCGCCCAGGCCTCGGCGCCGGCCGCCGACGCCGCGAAGCAGCTGCACACCGCCGCCGGGCAGGTCCAGCAGCTCGCGGCCGGCTCCCAGCAGGTTTCGGACGGCGCCGCCCAGCTAGCCTCGGGCATGCCGGCCCTCACCGGGGCGATCGGGCAGGCGGACGACGGCGCCCGCTCGCTGTCCGCGGGGGCCGCGCAGCTCGCGTCCGGCCAGCAGGCGGCGCTGGACGGGGCCCGCACCCTCGATGCCGGAGCCGCGAAGCTCGACACCGGCGCGGCCCAGCTGAGCGACGGCGCCGCCCGGGCCGACGCAGGCTCGCACGACCTCGCCCGGGGGCTCGCGGCCGGAGCGGGGAAGGTCCCCAACCCGTCCCAGCAGCAGACCCAGCAGCTCGCGAACGTGATGGGCGATCCCGTGGCGGTCGACCATGCGGCGCAGACCAAGGCCGCCTCCTACGGCGCGGGCCTCGCCCCGTTCTTCCTCTCCCTGGCGATGTGGGTGGGCATCTTCATGCTGACCCAGGCCATGCGTCCGTTCACGCTGCGCGCCCTGGCCTCGAACGCCCCGGCGTGGAAGGTCGCGCTGGGCGGCTGGCTGCCGTTTGCCGTGGTCTCGGCCGCACAGGCCACGCTCCTGACCGGGGTCGTGGACTTCGCCCTCGGCCTGGACCCCGCGCACCCGCTGCTCATGTGGCTGTTCCTCCTGCTCGGGGGCATCGCCTTCAGCGCCCTGATCCAGGGCATCATTGCGCTGCTGGGCACGAGCGGGAAGTTCGTGGTGCTGATCCTGCTCATCCTGCAGCTCGTCTCCTCGGGCGGGACCTTCCCCTGGCAGGTGACGCCCACGGCGTTCCAGGTAGCGCACCAGATCCTTCCGATGGGCTATATGGTGACGGGCATGCGCCACCTCATCTACGGCGGGGACATGTCCGGAATCCTGCCGATCGTGCTGGGCCTGATCGGCTACACGCTGCTGGGCGGGGTGCTCAACCTCCTCGGCACCCGCAAGAACATGACGTGGCGGCTCAAGACGCTCCAGCCGGAGATCACGGTATGAGCCGGGCGACGCCCCGGACGCGCGGGACCCGGCAGCGCCTCTTCGACGCCGCGATCGAGCTGATCGGCCAGCGCGGGGCCGAGGCCGTGACGGTCGACGAGATCGCGGCGGCCGCGGGGGTCGCCAAGGGCACCGTCTACTACAACTTCGGCAGCAAGAACGAGCTCGTGGCCCAGCTCCTCGAGTACGGCATGGGGATCCTTCTGGAGGCCCTGCGGGGCCCCGCGGCGGAGGCCGGACCGGGCGCGGACGTGCTCGCCGAGGTCCGGGGCATGGTGGGCCGGGCGCTGGGGTTCATCGAGGGCTACCCGGCCTTCGTGCGGCTGTGGATGGGCGAGCAGTGGCGCGCCGGCGGCACGTGGCAGCCGGTGCTGGCGGGGATGCGTGCCGCGGTGCTGGCCGAGATCCGCGCGGCCCTGGAACGGGTGGCCGGGAAGGTCCCGCCGGTTCCGGGCCACGATCTCGGGACCGTGGCCACGGCCCTCTTCGGGGCTGCGTTCATGGTGGGCGTGGACCGGGTCTCCGCCGTCCCCGCGAAGCCGGCCGGGCCCGCCGTCGAGGCCGTGGTGGCGGTCGCCGCGGGCGCCTTCGGCCTCCGGGAGCCTGCCGACGACACGATGTCACACCAGTAACATCAGCCACACCGGGAGCGGCGCGGACTGCTGTCACACTTGAGGCATGGCCAGCCGTTTCCGCCCCCTGCGCACGAGCGCCCGGGCGACGCTCTGGGCCGCTGGCGCGGCCGTCCTCCTGTGCGTCATCGCGGCCCTCACACTGGACGGCAGCGCGGCCTCCCTCGCGCTCGCGGGCCTCGGCGCCTTCGTGGCCTGCGCGCTGTACGCCGTGCTGGGGATGTCGCGCTACCTCGTCGCCGGGCTGGCGGTGGTGAGCTCGTCGCTGGCCATCGGCTCGGCGCTGGCGTTCCTGCGGCTGCTCGGCCTCGCCTGGGACCAGGACCCGAACACGGTCACGACCGTCTCGAGCCGCGACGCCGACCCGTTCTTCTTCGGCGCCCTCGTCGCTGCCGGGGTCACGCTCGCGGTGCTGCTGGGAGGAGCCGTCTGGCCCGAGTCGCGCAGGCCTTCCGTGCGGCGACGCCCGGCCGCCGGTGCGGGCGCCCGGCGCCCGGGCCGCGCGCCGTCGTCCGCCACCAGGATGGTCCCCCAGGGGCCGGCGCGCCCCGCGCCCCGCGCCCGCGCCACCGCGGCGCGGGCCCCTCAGCGGCCTGCTGCGCCGCGCACGCCGTCGCCGACGCGGAGCCGGATCAGCCCTTCTTCTTCGAACGCGGCACGGCGAAGCTGACCAGCCGGGCGTCCTGGCCGTCGAGCTCGGCCCACGGGGTCTCGGTCTCGAAGACGGCCAGCCCCGTGGTCGGGAAGTGGCTCGCGGCGTCCATGTAGGCGTCCTGGTCCGAGTCGCGGGAGGCGAGCCGCAGCGCGAGGTCCTGGACGCCCGGCATGTGGGAGACGATCAGCAGGGCCCGGACGGTCTCCGGGACGTGGTTGACGACGGCGAGCATTCGCGCCGCGCTCGCCGCATACAGGCCGGACTCGAGCTTCGGAGTCGGCGCCCTGTCCCCGAGCCCCTCGCAGACCCACGTGGTGGTCTGGCGCGTACGCAGTGCCGTGGAGCAGAGGATGAAGTCGGGGATGATGTGGTGCTTCACGAGCCACTTCCCCGCCTCCGGGGCGTCCGCGTGCCCGCGCTCGGCGAGTGGCCGGTCCGCATCGGGGACCCCCTCGGGCCAGGCGGCCTTCGCGTGGCGGAGGACGATGAGGCGCTTGAGGTGGTGCTTGCTCACCCCACTAGCCTACGGCCGGGCCGCCGGGGCCGGCCGCAGGACCGGAGGGGAGCCGCGCTAGATCGAGTACTCAGGCGCGGCCCAGACGATGACCTCGGGGTGCTCGTAGAAGCGGTAGCCCTGGCCCCGCACGGTGCGCACGGTGTTCGCGAGCCGGCCGAGCTTGGAGCGCAGGCGGCGGATGTGGACGTCGATGGTGCGCTCGTTCGGCACTTCCTCCGCGTTCTTCCACAGGCTCTCGAGGAGTTCGTCCCGGCTCACGGTGCGGGTGCCGTTCTCGACGAGGTAGTTCAGGAGCTCGAACTCCTTGAAGGTGAGGTTGAGCGTCTCGCCGTCGAGGTGCACCTCGCGCCGGGCGAGGTCGATGAGCACGCCGGCCGGGCGCGGCTCGGACGCGGCCGGCCGCGGCTCGGGGCGCTGCTGCCGCACGGACACCGTCGGGTCGCCGAAGGTGGAGCGCACGACGTCGAGCGGAGACCCCGGCGCGCTGGCGGGGGCCACGGCAACCGCGGCATAGCTCTCGACGCCCTCCACGAGCGACTGGGCATAGGCGCGGATCTCCTGGGCGATCCGGGCGATCGAGGTTCCCGCCGCGGCGGCCTGCTGCTCGGAGAGTCCCACATAGAGCACGAAGCCGTGGGCGACGTTGTCCGCGGCGACCGCGCGGACCGGCTCGGCGCCCGGCTGGATGACCGGGGTCGGGGCCGTCATGGGCGAGACGTCCTGGACGCCAGCCAGCGGCGAGGTGCGGGCCGCCGCGGCCGCGGCGCCGTGCTGGTACGCCTCGGCGGGGCTGCCGAAGTGGGCATTGAAGGGCTGCCGGTGGCCCGGCTTCTGCGCCTTCTGGGCATTGCGGACAGAGATGTGGACGTAGCCGGATGCAACAGACATGGATGAACCTCGTGAGACTGCTAGCCGTGATGGCTTTCGAATGCGGAGCAGATGCGCCCGCCTGGCGGTGGATGCCCGACGCTGGGCGGCGAAAAGACTGGGGCTGAATGCTGGGGTGGTGCAGTTAGCTCGACATTCGACAGCAGCGTGCGGATCGACCGGAGGGTGTCCCGGCGAGGCGGCTGTCTGCGGCTGCAGGTGCTGCTGAGTCTTTGTTCACAGTGAGAGTGTGTCCCGTAACAATGGCTACAGGCAAGTAACAATGTCGTTTTCGTCTCACTATGCGAGACGAACCCCCCTTCGTGTGTCACGAATCACGATTCGGCGCGGGGGCGATGTGAACAGATATTTTCAGAGTTTCGAGAAGCGAACGCCTCCTTGTCGAACAATATTCGGTTGTCCAGACCTTTTGGTCGGTCCACATCTCTTGGCGGTCGATCTCACAGCGTGGACGTGACTCGACACCGGAGGGCGCCGCACCTTTGTGGGACTGGACATGGACTGACCTCATGGTCTACTTGCACGCGCACGCATGCCCAGGCCCGCCCAAATGAATCTGCTGTTACCCAAATGTGACAATCAGGGGCCGGTTCCCCTACAGTGGTCTGGTGCCCGCCCTACGGCTGGCATCCCTCAGGCCTTGTCCGCCGAGCTCTGCCGACGGCCTGGGGGGAGGTAGAAGGCAGAGACGGAGGACCCACTCAGCGGCCGCGCCCAGTTCTACGGGCATTCTTGACGGCCTCGGGGTGAAGCCCTTGCCACTGGCAGGGCCGGATGACTCTCATCCGAACCCGACAGCTAACTTCGCAGGCGCAAACGAGAGGCCCTTACGCTTGTGAGCAAGACCCCAGACCGCGCTTCCGCGCGCCCTCATGGCCGGCGCCGAGCCGTCACCACCAACCGTTCCGCCCTGGCCCGCGCTGCGAGGAAGGGAACTGACCGCTTCGGCAACCGGAGCGCCGTCGTCGCCCTGTCCCTCGGCCTCCTCGCCGTGGCCGGCGGTGGGGCGGCGGCCACCGCGAACTCCGCGGACCTCGCCCGCACCGCCTCGGTGACGGCCCCCTCGGCCTCCGCCGCGGCGCCGAGCCCGAGTTCCGACAACGCCCTCGCCCAGGCGAGCAGCGATGCGCGCACGGCGACGGACAAGGCTGCTGCTGACAAGGCGGCCGCCGACAAGGCTGCTGCGGCCAAGGCCGCCGCGGACAAGGCAGCTGCTGACAAGACGGCATCGGACAAGGCCGCCGCCGACAAGGCGGCTGCTGACAAGGCGGCCGCCGACAAGGCCGCCGCTGACCAGGCGGCCGCGGCCGCTGCGAAGGCCGCCGCAGCGGCGCAGCCGGTGAACGACCCGGCGGCCGCCCAGGCCTACGCCGCGAGCCGGCTCGCGGCGTTCGGCTGGGGCCAGGACCAGATGAGCGCCCTGATCACGCTGTGGAACAAGGAGTCGGACTGGTCCACCACGGCCACCAACGCGAGCTCCGGCGCCTACGGGATCGTGCAGGCCCTCCCCGGCAGCAAGATGGCTTCCGTGGGCGCGGACTGGCAGACCAACTACAAGACCCAGATCGACTGGGGCCTTGACTACATCAAGAAGAGCTACGGCTCCCCCGCGAACGCGCTCGCGTTCCACCTCGCCCACAACTGGTACTGAGGGCTGCCGTCCGGCACAGCGCCGGACGCTGCCGCAGCGCACGACGGCGCCGCCCGCCTCACGTTCGAGGCGAGCGGCGCCGTCGTGGTCTCCAGCGGGCGGTACCGCTAGTTCGAGGTGCCGGAGCCGGTTCCCGTACCGAGGATCATGACCGTCTTCGCCGCCAGGCCGTCCTTGAGTGCCACGACGTTCACGGTGTCGCCCTGGGCGAGGGTGGCCGTGGTCGAGGACCCGCTTCCGGACGCGCCCTGGCCGCGCGTCCCGCGGGCGGCGACCTGGGTCGAGGACGAGAGCGTGTAGGTCTGCTGGAAGCCGTCGCTGCTCTTGACCGTCACGGACTGCCCGGAGGCGGTGGTCACGGTGCCGGTCTGCTCGACCATCGTGACATTCGCGTTGTCCTGCACGACGACGAACTCGCCGTGCAGCATCTGGCCGAGCATGCCGATGCCCACCCCGCCAGCGCCGCCGATCCCGCGCGTGCCGCCCTGGAAGCCCTGGGCGTTCCGCCCGCCCTGGGTCCCCGTGCCGCCCTGCTGGCCGCTGCCGCCCTGCGAGCCCGTACCGCCCTGCGGCCCGAATCCGCCCTGGCCGGCGGCCCCGCCGAAGCCGTTCGCCGCGCTGCCGGCCGTGGACGGGCTGGAGGAGTTTGCGGCCCACACGGCCGCGCCCGCACCACCGGCGATCACGACCGCCGCCGCGGCGGCCGCGACGCCCTTCTGCGTCGACGTCAGGGCGCGCCACCGGGCGCCCGCGGAGTGCGGGTCCTTCCGCGGGGCGGCACCCCAGCCGGGAGCGGACTGGGCGTAGAGCTGCTCCGGCGGGGCGCCCCAGCCGCCAGCCGGCTGGCCCTGCTGGGCCGCACCCTGCTGCGGTGCGCCCTGCTGGGGTGTGCCCCACCCGGGGTACTGCTGCGTCTGCTGCGGCGCGCCCCAGCCCGGGTACTGCTGGGTGGGCTCCTGCGGTGCGCCCCAGCCGGGGGCGGGCTGAGCGCCGGGCTGCCGGGCGCCGTCGTGCCCGCCGTACTCGCCGTCGTGCCCGCCGTACTCGCCGTCGTGCTCGCCGTACGGCGGGGCGACCGTCTCCTGCGGGACGGTGGGCTCCGCGGGGTGGTACTCGTCGGATCGGGGTGCGTCGTTGTGGGCCATGGTGTCCTCCTGGAACGTGGGGCTGTCTGATCTCAGAGTTGGCCCGGATGCTGTGTCGGGGCTGTGCCGGCCTCCTGCGGCTACTGTGACCGGACTAGGCTTGCGTGCACAGGGCGTTCACAGCCCGCGCTCAGGCTCGGGCAATCCGTCACAGGGAGGCTGGAACCATGGCAAGCCCCTTCTCCACCAACAACCTGCCGGCGCTGACCCACCCCGACGGCACGCCCATCCGTGCGCTCGTAGTGGACGACGAGCCGAGCCTCTCCGAGCTGATGAGCATGGGCCTGCGTATGGCGGGCTGGAGTGTCCAGGTGGCCTCCGACGGGCCCTCGGCCGTCAAGGCCGCCCGGGAGTTCAGGCCCGATGTCCTCGTGCTCGACGTCATGATGCCCGGGTTCGACGGCGTCGAGGCGCTCACGCGCATCCGCCAGTTCATGCCCGAGGTGCCCGCGCTGTTCCTCACCGCCAAGGACGCCGTCGAGGACCGCATCACGGGCCTCGCGGCGGGCGGGGACGACTACGTCACCAAGCCGTTCAGCATGGAGGAGGTCATGCTCCGCCTGCACCGGCTCGTCCAGCGCTCGGGCGTGGCCGCCCAGGACGATGCCGAGCTCGTCGTGGGCGACCTCGTGCTCAACACGGACACCCGCGAGGTGACCCGCGGGGGCGACGAGATCCAGCTCACCGCGACCCAGTTCGAGCTCCTGCGCTACCTCATGGAGAATCCCAAGCGCGTGGTCAGCAAGGCCCAGATCCTCGACCGCGTCTGGCAGTACGACTTCGGCGGCCAGGCGAACATCGTGGAGCTCTACATCTCCTACCTGCGCAAGAAGATCGACGTGGACCGCGCCCCCATGATCCACACCGTCCGCGGCGCGGGGTACGTCATCAAGCCAGCAGAGGCATGACCATGAGCAAGCTCTCGGGCGCGGAGCCGCGTTCGGGGCGCAGCTGGCTCCATCCCGACACCTGGCACCTGCGGACCAAGCTCGTGCTGGTGGTGATGCTCCTGCTCGTGGGCATCTGCACCGTGGTCGGGACCCTCCTGTACGCGACCATGGACCGGGTGCTCACCCAGCAGCTCGACGGGCAGCTGGCGCAGGCGAGCCACCGCGCCGTGGAGTTCGGCGCTGCCTCCAGCGGCCTGCGCCGCGATCCGCTGGACGCCCCCGGCCAGGGCGCCGGCACCCTCAGCGCCCGGATCAGCAACGGGGTCCTCGTCACGAGCGGCCTGCGCACGGCCGACGGCAAGATCGTCTCCATCACGCAGTCCGACGCCGACGCGCTCGCCTCGCTCCCCGTCGTCGACCAGGGGCCCGGGGGTCCCCCCGGCGGCGGGGCGACGAACGCCGTCGACCGGCGCCTCAGCGCCGGATCGTTCCGGCTGGTCGCCGTCCAGGTGGCCAGCGGCGACGTCGTGGTGACCGGGCTTCCCCTGACCTCGATGCAGGCGACGCTCGGCTCGCTCGTGCTCACCACCGTGACCGTGTCCCTCGGCGGCCTCGTGCTCGTCGGGCTGCTCGGCACGGTGATCATCCGGCGCACCATGAAGCCGCTGGACGAGCTCTCCCGCGTGGCCGGACAGGTGGCGCAGCTGCCGCTCGAGGCCGGTGAGGTGGCCCTCGCGGTGCGCGTTCCCGACTCGGCCGCGAATCCCGGGACGGAGGTCGGCCAGGTCGGCAGCGCGCTCAACCGGATGCTGGACAACGTCGCCGGCGCCCTCGAGGCGCGTCAGGCCTCGGAGATGAAGGTGCGCCAGTTCGTGGCCGACGCCTCGCACGAGCTGCGCACCCCCCTCACCGCGATCCGCGGCTACACGGACATGCTGCGCCTGACGGAGCCGCTCACGGAGCAGGGCGCCGAGTCGCTCGGGCGCGTCGAGTCGCAGTCACTGCGGATGTCCCGCCTCGTGGAGGACCTGCTGACGCTGGCCCGGCTCGACGAGGGCCAGCCGCTCAAGCGGGGGCCGGTGGACCTCACCCAGCTGCTCGTGGAGACGGTCACGGACCAGAAGGTCATCGCGCCGGACCACGTGTGGCGCCTCGATCTGCCGGAGGAACCCGTCGAGATCACGGCCGACGGCGCCAAGCTCCACCAGGTGCTCGTGAACCTGCTGAGCAACGCGCGCAAGCACACGCCCCCCGGGACCACCGTCACCGCCGCGGCGGGCCGGTCCGCCACCGGGGAGGCCGTGCTGACCGTGACCGACGACGGCCCGGGGATCCCGCCCGACCTGCAGGAGACCGTGTTCTCCCGGTTCACCCGAGCGGACAAGGCGCGCACCTCCGCGGGCGAGGGCTCCACGGGGCTCGGGCTCTCGATCGTCGACGCGATCGTCAAGGCCCACGGCGGGTCGATCGACGTCACTTCGAGGCCCGGGCGGACGGAGTTCGCCGTATACCTCCCCGCTGCGTAGCCCCCAGGCCCCGTCGCGTCCGCCCGGGATCCTCCGGCGCGGGCTCGGACTCCTGGGTGCTGCGCCAGGTGGCCATGAACGTCCCCGCGAGCACGAGCACCGCACCGGCGCCGATCAGCGGCGTGAGCGGATCACCGGTGAGTGCGACCCCGAGCGCGAGGGCGACGACCGGGTTGACGTAGGCGATCGCCGTGGCCCGCGCGGGGCCGGCGTCCGCGATCAGGCGGAAGAACAGCAGGAAGGCGAGCGCCGTGCACAGCAGGCCGAGCAGCACGAGGGACCCGGTGGCGAGGCCCGACGGCGGCTGGGCCGGCCAGGAGAGCACCGCGAAGGGCGAGGCGATGAGCGCGGCGATGCTCAGGCACGCCGCGGTCATCGGCAGCGCGGGCACGTCGCGGAGCTTCGTGGCGGCGATCTGCGGCGCGATCGCGTAGCCGACGGCCACGAGCATCATCTCGACCACCGGCCACGGGCCCGAGGCCTGCATGCCGCCGCCGCCGAGCGCTGCCACTCCCCCGACCGCGACCACCAGGCCCACGATCCGCAGCCGGCCGATCCGCTTCTCGAGCCCGATCAGCCGCGCGACGACGAGCGCCAGCACGGGCGCGAACGCGATGAGGAGCCCGGCGAGGGAGCTCGTGATGAACCGTTCGGCATCGCTGAGCAGGAACCACGGCCCCACCATCTCCAGGAGGGCGAAGGCGAGCACGGGCCAGCGGTGCTCCCACACGGTGCGCATCCCGTGGCGGGCGAACGGCAGGAGGACGACGGCGCCGATCGCCGTCCGCGAGAACACGACGACGGCGGGGCTCACCTCGTGCACGGCCTCGCGGATGAGCAGGTACGGCACGCCCCAGATCAGGCTCATGGCCGCGAAGAGGATCCAGGCCCGGCGGCTCATCGGCGAGGGTCCTGGACGGCGGTGGAAGGGGTCACGGTCAGACTCTAGGCCCGGGCACCGACATCCCCAACGATTCGGGCAGGGCCGAATCCTCCCCGAGGCGACCCCGCCGGAGCGCGAGGTCGCCCGCCGGAGCGCGAGGTCGCCCCGGGACCCGTGAAACCGCCTCACAGCAGGACCACAGGATCCCGCTAAGACGATCAAAAGATAGCCCGCGACAGTCATTGCATGACGCTCACCGACCCCAGCATCACGGACGCAGCCGCCGGAGCCCCGGCCCCCGGCTCCGGCGAGCCGACCGCGCAGGCGGCCGGCGGCGTCGTCCATCCCCTCCCCGTCCTGCGGCCCGGCACCGCCGTCGACGCGGCCGCGCTCGACGCCGCGGGCATCCCCGTCCTCGACGTCACGGTCCCCGTGTACAACGAGGAGAAGGACCTCGAGGAGTGCGTCCGCCGCCTCCACTCCCACCTCGCGCGCACGTTCGAGCACGGATTCCGGATCACGGTGGCAGACAACGCCTCGACCGACTCGACGCTCCGCGTGGCCGAGCGGCTCGCCCGCGAGCTGCCCGAGGTCCGCGCGGTCCACCTCGAGCAGAAGGGCCGCGGCAACGCGCTGCGCCGGGTGTGGCTCGCCTCGGATGCGCCTGTGCTGGCGTACATGGACGTGGACCTCTCCACCGACCTCGCCGCGCTCGGCCCGCTCGTGGCCCCGCTCCTGTCCGGCCACTCGGACCTCGCGATCGGCACGCGGCTGGCGCGGACCTCGCGGGTGATCCGCGGCCCCAAGCGTGAGTTCGTCTCACGCTCCTACAACTTCCTGCTGCACTCGCTCATGGGCGCCGGGTTCTCCGACGCGCAGTGCGGGTTCAAGGCCATCCGCTCGGACGTGGCCCAGCAGCTCCTGCCGCACACCCTCGACACCGCATGGTTCTTCGACACCGAGCTGCTGGTCTTGGCCGAGCGCTGCGGCCTGCGCTGCCACGAGGTCCCGGTGGACTGGACGGACGATCCCAACTCCAAGGTGGATGTGGTCCGGACGGCCCTCGACGACCTCCGCGGCATGTACCGGCTCACCACCGACATGGCCCGCGGCCGCATCCCCCTCGCCGAGCTGCGCGGCGCCCTCGCCCGCGGCCCCCTTCCCGCCGGCGAGCGCACTGCGGAGGCCGGGCGTCGGCAGAGCCTGTTCGGCCAGCTGGCCCGGTTCGCGGCCATCGGGATCGCCTCCACCCTCGCCTACGCCGCGCTGTTCGTCCTGGGCCGGGAGTTCATGGACGCGCAGGCCTCGAACTTCGCAGCCCTGCTCATCACCGCCGTGGCGAACACGGCCGCGAACCGCCGCTTCACGTTCGGTGTGCTCGGCGCGGAGCGGCTCGGGCGGCACCACTTCGAGGGACTCATCGTCTTCGGCCTCGGCTGGGCCCTCACCGCCGGGGCGCTCGCCTGGATGCACACGGTCGCCGATCCTGCGACGTGGCTCGAGCTCGGCGTCCTCATCGTCGCCAACCTCGCCGCGACCGCCGTCAAGTTCCTCCTCTTCCGCCACTGGGTGTTCCGCCGCCGCACGTGACCCGCGGGAGGTGACCTTCAGGAGCTGACTCCCAGAAGGTGACCTCCAGAAGCTGACTCCCAGACGCAGCCTGCCGACCGAAAGGCCTCCCATGACCACCTCGCTCACTCCAGACACCGGATCCGGCACCTCCGCCGGCACGGTCGACACCGCGCCCCCCACAGCCCCGGCTGGGCGGACAGCGGCGGCCTCCTCCCGCCGTCGTCCGCCCGCCCGGCCCTCGTGGCGCCGCATCGCCTTCGGCGCGGACCAGCCCCGCTGGGCCCGCCCGTCCGCGTTCGGCCTCATCGTCGCCTCCGGGTTCCTCTACCTGTGGAACCTGACGAACTCCGGCTGGGCGAACGAGTTCTACGCCGCGGCGATCCAGGCCGGCAGCAAGGACTGGACCGCGTGGTTCTTCGGCTCCCTCGACGCCGGCAACGCGATCACCGTGGACAAGCCCCCGGCCGCGTTCTGGATCCCCGGGCTCCTGGGGCGCATCTTCGGCTTCAACTCGTTCACCATGCTCCTGCCCGAGGCGCTCATGGGCGTCGCCTCGGTCGCGCTGATGTACGCCGCGGTCAAGCGCGTGAGCGGGCCGGCCGCGGGGCTCATCGCGGGCGGCGCGCTCGCGGCCACGCCCGTCGCGGCGCTCATGTTCCGGTTCAACAACCCGGACGCGATGCTCACGTTCTGCCTGGTCCTCGCGGCCTACATGACCGTCCGCGCGATCGAGAAGGCCGGCTGGAAGTGGCTCGTGGGTGTGGGCGCCGTCCTCGGCCTCGCGTTCCTGACGAAGATGCTCGCCGGCCTCATCATCGTGCCCGCGCTCGGCCTGGCGTACCTGTGGGCCGCGCCGACCACGCTGCGCCGGCGGATCGTGCACCTGCTCGGCGCGCTCGGCGGCCTCGTCGCCGTGGCCGGCGCCTACATCGCCGCGTTCACCCTCACCCCCACGACCGTGCGCCCCTACATGGCCGGCTCGCAGACCAACAGCTTCCTCGAGCTCACCTTCGGGTACAACGGCCTCGCCCGCATCTTCGGCAACCGCGGCGGCGGCTTCGGGGGCGCGGTGCGGGACCGCGCGTCCGACGCCGGTGCTGCCGCCGGCTCGGCAGCGCAGGGCGGGGCCGGCTTCGGCGGGTTCGCCGGCGGGGCCCCCGGCGGCGGTGGCCCGGGTGGCGGCTTCGGAGGCGCCGCAGGGATCACGCGCATGTTCGGCCCGACCTTCGGCACCGAGATCTCCTGGCTCCTGCCGGCGGCGCTGATCCTGCTCGTCGCCGGGTTCTGGTTCACCCGGCGGGCCGTCCGCACCGACCGCGTGCGTGCCTCCCTGATCATCTGGGGCGGCTGGACGATCCTCACGGCCCTGGTGTTCTCGTTCATGACCGGGACGGTGCACAACTACTACACGATCGCCCTTGCGCCCGGGATCGCCGGGGTGGTGGGCATCGGCGCCGCCGAGCTGTGGCGGGGCCGGTCCTACTGGCCGTCCCGGATCGTCCTGGCCGTGGCCGTGCTCGGCACGAGCGTCTGGACCGCGGTGCTCCTCGGCCGCGACGCGTCGTGGCTGCCGTGGCTGCGGGTGGTGGTCGTGGTGCTCGGCGTCCTCGCCGCACTGGGCTTCCTGGTCCGGGCGGACCGCTTCGGGGCGGGCAGGGTCCGGGCCGGTGCCGTGGCACTGGCTGTGACCGCGCTCCTGGCCGGCGGGCTCGGCTCCGCTGCGTTCACGGTCGCCACGGCCTCGGTGGGCCACAGCGGCGCGATCCCGACCTCGGGGCCGTCCGGCGCCAGCGGCTTCGGGACGCGCGCCGGGTTCGCTCAGTTCCGCGACCGCCTCGGCACCTCCCCTGACGGCTCTGCCGCCGAGGCCCTCGGCGGCGCGGCCGCCGGCGGGGCCGGCACCGGCGCCGCGGGCGTCCCGGGCCAGGGCGGCTTCGGCGGCCAGATGCAGGGCGGCCCCGGCGGCGGGGCGAGCGCGTCGAGCGAGCTCGTGGCGCTCCTGAAGCAGACCACCACCAAGTGGTCCGCAGCGACCACCGGCGCGAACTCTGCGGCCTCCCTCGAGCTCGCTACGGACACCAACGTCATCGCGATGGGCGGCTTCATGGGCAGCGACCCCTACCCGAGCCTCGATGAGTTCAAGGCCCTCGTGTCCAAGGGAGAGGTCACGTACTACATCGCGGGCGGCGGCATGGGCGGCGGCATGGGCGGCGGGTTCGGCGGCCGCGGCGGCGGCACCACCGACGCCTCCGCGATCACCCAGTGGGTCGAGGCGAACTTCCAGGCGCAGACCGTCGGCTCGACGACTGTCTATAAGCTGGTGAAGTGATGGCGAGCACCCTGGGCTACGAGCCGCCGGGGACCACTCCGCCAGGGACGACCCCGCCCTCGGCGGCCCCGTCCCCGGCGACCCCACCCGGGGCCCGCACTCCCCGCCCCGGCCGTCTGGGAGTCACCTCCTGGAGGTCACGTCCTGCGGGTCCGCTCGCCGGGCGTGCGGGGGCGGCCGGTGCCGTGCGGCGGCGCCTCGAGCTCGCTGCAGTCCTCGCGGCGATCGCGGCCCTCTACCTGTGGAACCTCACCGCCAACGGCTGGGCCAACGCGTTCTACTCGGCCGCGGCCCAGGCCGGCAGCCAGAACTGGGAGGCGTTCTTCTTCGGCTCCTCGGATGCCGGGAACTCGATCACGGTGGACAAGCCCCCCGCGTCGCTCTGGATCGTGGACCTCTCGGTCCGGGTGTTCGGGCTCAGCTCGGCCTCGATCCTCGTCCCCGAGGTCCTCATGGGTGTCGCCACCGCGGCGGTCCTGTACCTCGCGGTCCGCAGGGCCGTCCGGGCGGCGACCGGGAGCGACGCCGCGGCGCACCGCGGCGGCCTCCTCGCCGCCGTCGTACTCGCGCTCACCCCGGTGGCGGCGCTCATGTTCCGGTTCAACAACCCGGACGCGCTGCTCGTGCTGCTCATGACGGCGGCCGCCTACGCCGTGGTGCGGTCGGTCCAGGACGGGAAGGCGCGCTGGCTCGTGGGAGCGGGCGTCCTGCTCGGACTCGGCTTCCTGACCAAGCAGCTCCAGGTGCTCCTCGTGGTCCCGGGCTTCGGGATCGCGTACCTGGTGGCGGCCCCGCACCGGCTCGGGCGGCGCCTGCTCCACCTCGTCGGCGCGCTCGCGGCGATGGCCGCCTCGGCGGGCTGGTGGATCCTCGCGGTCGAGCTGACCCCCGCGAGCGCCAGGCCGTTCATCGGCGGGTCCCAGGGCAACTCCATCCTCGAGCTCACGTTCGGGTACAACGGGTTCGGCCGGCTCGACGGCAACGAGGTCGGCTCCGTGGGCGGGGGCAACGGCTGGGGCCAGCCGGGCCTCTTCCGGCTCTTCTCGGCCTCATTCGGCGGCCAGATCGCGTGGCTCCTGCCCTCCGCGCTCATCCTGGGCGCCGCCCTGGTGTGGGCGGGGCGCCTCGCTCCCCGGACCGATCCCGTGCGGGCCTCGGTGATCGTGTGGGGCGGCTGGGTCCTCGTCACGGGCCTCACGTTCAGCCTCATGGCCGGCATCATCCACGAGTACTACTCGGTGGCGCTCGCTCCCGGCATCGCGGCCCTGGTGGGCCTCGGCGCGGCCATCCTGTGGCACCGCCGCTCCCTGCGCACCGAATCGGTGGCCCTGGCCGCCGCCATGGCGACCGCCGGGGTGACGGGCGCCGTACTGCTGGGCCGTGCCACGGGCTTCGTGCCGTGGCTGCCGCCGGTGGTCGCGGTCGCGGGGATCGCCGCGGCAGCCGGCATGGTCGCGGGGACCTTCGGCACGCGCCTCGTCCCGGGCCGGAGTGCCTGGGGCTCGCGGACGACGGCGTCCCTCGCCCTCCTCGCGGGCCTCGCCGGCCCGCTGGCCTTCACAGTGCAGACGGTCTCCACCGCGCACACCGGGGCCATCGTGAGCGCCGGGCCGTCCTCCGGATTCGGGTTCGGCGGCCGGGGCGGGTTCGGAGGCCAACGCCAGTTCATCCAGGGCCAGTTCGGCCAGGGCACGGGCGCCCCGGCGGCGAGCGGCTTCGGCCCCCAGGGTGGGCGCTCGGGCGGCTTCGGCGGACGCGGAGGCGGGGCCGGGCTGCTGGGCGCCGCCACCCCGTCCTCCGCGCTCGTCGCAGCCCTGACCGACGACGCGTCCAAGTACACGTGGGCCGCTGCAGTGGTCGGGTCCAACAACGCCGCCGGCTACCAGCTCGCGACCGGCCTGCCCGTCATGGCGCTGGGCGGGTTCAACGGGACCGACCCGTCCCCCACGCTCGCGCAGTTCCAGCAGCTCGTGTCCGAGGGCAAGGTGCACTGGTTCATCGCGGCCTCGATCATGGGCGGGGACTCGGGGTCCAACGCAGCCCGGCAGATCGCCCAGTGGGTCGAGGCGAACTACACCGCCCAGACCATCGGCGGGGAGACGGTCTACCGGCTCGGGTGAGTCGGGGGTGCCCCAACGGCGCCCGCTGCGGCTACGGTGGGCGCATGGCGGACTCCGAGATCCTGCGCGTGGACGGCCCCGACGGTGTGCGGGAGGTCAAGCTGAGCAGCCCGGACAAGGTGCTCTGGCCCGCCACCGATGGCGCGACCCCGGTCACCAAGCGCGACCTGGCAGACTACCTGGTCACGGTGGCGGCGCCGTTCCTCCGCCTCAACGGCGACCGCCCCATGACGCTGCAGCGCTTCCCTGAGGGGATCGGCGGCGAGGAGTTCTTCTCCAAGCGGCCGCCGCGGGGCGCGCCGGGCTACCTGAGGACGGTGACGTGCACCTATCCGTCACGCCGGCGCCACGACCAGCTCGTGTTCGACGAGCCCGCAGCGCTCGCGTGGGCCGCCCAGATGGGAACGGTGACCTTCCACCCCTGGCCGGTGCGCACGGCCAACCTGGACAGCCCGGACGAGCTGCGGATCGACCTGGACCCCCAGCCGGGGCGGACCTTCGCCGACGCCGTCGTCGCGGCCCAGGCCCTCCGCGAGGTCATGGCCGAGGCCGGGCTCACCGCCTTCGCGAAGACCTCCGGCAACCGTGGCGTCCACGTCTACGCGCGCATCCGCCCCACGCACGAGTTCCAGGATGTGCGCCACGGCGTCATCGGGATCGCCCGCGAGCTCGAGCGGCGCCTGCCGGAGCTGGTCACCACAGCCTGGTGGAAGGAGGAGCGCGGCGAGCGGGTCTTCGTCGACTTCAACCAGGCCAACCGCGACCGCACGATCGCCGCCGCCTACTCTCCCCGGCCCCTGCCGCACGCGCCCGTCTCGACCCCGCTGACCTGGGACGAGCTGGCCGACGCCGACCCGCGGGATTTCACGGTCCGCACCGTCCCGGGCCTCCTGGCTGAGCGGGAGTGCCCCTGGGCGGGCATCGACGGCACGGCGGCCGACGTGGCCGGCGCACTGGAGCTGTGGGAGCGGGACCTCGAGCGCGGGCTCGGCGAGCTGAACTTCCCGCCCGACTACCCCAAGATGCCCGGCGAACCGCCGCGCGTCCCGCCCAGCAGGCGCAAGGCCGACCGGGCGGACGCGGAGTACATGGCCCCCAAGGCGGAGCGCGACGCCGAGTGGGGCACCGCCATCGCGCCTCCCTACGGGCCCATGCTCGCCAAGCCGGTCAAGAAGCTCCCCGAAGGCGAGTTCCTGTACGAGCCGAAGTGGGACGGCTTCCGCGCCATCATCTGGCGCTCCGGCGACCGGGTCGAGATCGGATCGCGCAACGCCCTGCCCATGACCCGCTACTTCCCCGAGCTCGTCACCGCCTTCGTGGAGAACCTTCCCGACCATTCCGTCATCGACGGCGAGATCATCCTGGTCGACCCGGAGTCCGGGGACCGCCTCGACTTCGACACGCTGCAGCAGCGGATCCATCCTGCCGCCTCGCGCATCGCCAAGCTCAGCGCAGCCACGCCGGCCAGCTTCGTCGCCTTCGACCTGCTCGCGCTGGGCCACGACAACTACGTCGAACGCCCCTTCCGGGAACGGCGCGCTGCGCTCGAGGAGGCCCTGAAGGACGCCGAGCCGCCGGTGTACCTCACGAACGCCACCCGGGACCCCGCCGTCGCCCTGGAATGGTTCAGCGCCTTCGAGGGTGCGGGCCTGGACGGGATCGTGGCCAAGCCGCTCGACGAGCTCTATGCCGAGGACAAGCGGGTCATGTCCAAGCTGAAGCACGAGCGGACCGCGGACTGCGTCGTGGCCGGCTACCGGCTGTACAAGGACGAGCCCGACGCCATCGGCTCCCTGCTCCTGGGCCTGCACGACGATCAGGGCAAGCTCCACTCAGTGGGGGTCGTCGGGGCCTTCCCGATGGCCCGCCGCCGCGAGCTGTTCACGGAGCTGCAGCCTCTCGTCACGACCTTCGACGGCCACCCCTGGGCCTCGGCGCAGCCTGCCGAGGAGGCCCCCGACAACCGCGACCAGTCCATCCCGCGCACTCCGACGGCCGCGGCCCACTCGCGCTGGAACGCGAAGAAGGACCTCTCCTTCGTCCCGCTGCGGCCCGAACGCGTGGCCGAGGTGCGCTATGACCACACCGAGGGCGACCGCTTCCGGCACACCGCACAATGGGTGCGGTGGCGCGAGGACCGCTCGCCCGCGTCCTGCACCTACAGCCAGCTGGAGGAGCCGGTCCGCTACGACCTCTCCTCCGTCCTGGACGGGGACCAGTAGCGCGGCTCAGCCGTTGGGGCGCTGCGGGAGGTACTGGATCGCCCACCGGTTGCCGTCCGGATCCTCGAAGGTCACGAAGTGGCCCCAGTCGAGGACCAGGACGTCGCTGACGTCGACCCCGCGCACGGCGGCGAGCCCGTCGTGCGCTGCAGCGATGTCCGCGACCACCACCTGCAGGGCAGCGGTGCCCGGCGGCTTCTCGGACAGGCCCTCACCGAACGCGATCGAGCATGCGGACCCCGGTGGGGTGATCTGCACGAACCGCACGTCCTCGCTGACACGCTGGTCGTAGTCGAGGTGGAATCCGACCTTGTTGACGTAGAAGTCGATCGATCGGTCGACGTCGCTCACAGGGATAAAGGCCAGTTCGAGCTTCCAGTCCATGAGTCCACGCTAGGCGCGCCCGTCCGGGGCAGGAAGAGCACACGGACAGGCTGCGGACCATGCCGGTCCGCAGCCTCTCAGAAGACTCCTCAAAGAAATTCTCCGGACCGAGTGACCTTTCCGGTGCGCCCGTCGGTTCAAGGGGTGTAGGGCGCACGGTTCGCGTCCTGTCCACTGACTTCAACCTCCTAGGAGCCGATCCATGTCGATCCTCACCGTCATCACCTCTGGCCTCACGTCGGGCAAGATCGCCGCGAGCGCCGCTGCGCTCGGCGTCCTCACGGTCGGCGGCGTGGGAACCGCCGCCTACACCGGCACCCTCCCCACCGAGGCCCAGAGCGTGGCCCACCAGATCCTCGGCGCCCCGGCGCCGGCCGCGCTCGACGACGCGAAGGGCGACGCCACGGCTGCGGGCCAGAAGGTCCAGGACGCCGCCGCCAAGGGCGCCGCGCAGGCCAAGGACGCCGCCACGAAGGCCGCCTCCCAGGCCCAGGGCGCGGCCACCGACGCCGAGAAGGCCGCCGACACGGCTTCCGCCTCCACCGAGGGCAGCTCGACCGGCGCCGCCGACCTCGACCTCGTGGGCCTGTGCCACGCGAACGCCGCGGGCTCGCTCAACGCCTCCTCCGCCGGCTTCAAGAGCCTCGAGGTCGCGGCCAAGGGCCAGGCCAACATCGCCGCCTACTGCCAGGGCCTCGACGCCCAGGCGGCCACGGGTGCCGTGAAGCAGGCCGCCGGCAGCGCCGCGTCCGCCGCCAAGGCCGCGGTCCCGGGCACCCCCGCCCTCCCCGCGGTCCCGGCCGTCCCGGCCCAGGGCACCCTCCCGAGCGCCCCGGCCGTCCCGAGCGCCCCCGCCGTGCCGTCCGACCTCGGCAGCACCCTGCACCAGTAACCTGCGGTAGGGTGTTTGACCGTGCCGGGGCCGGCCCTTGCGGAGGCCCCGGCACGCACCGGCACACGCGCCCCGTGCGGGCACCGCGTGCCGCGACCGATGGACAGGATGGAGTGGTTGCACACGAGCGAGGACCCCGGGCAGGTGATCGCCGCGGACGATCAGGACAGCCCGGAAGAACTCTTCACCGCCGCCTACCGCGAGTACTCGGGGCCCGTCAGGGGCTACCTGCGCGCGCGGGGCATTGACGACCCCGACGCCGTGACGCACGACGTCTTCCTCGCCCTCTACACGCGGCTCACCCAGGGCGCCACCGACGAGGAGCCCGGCTTCACCGGCGGCCTGGCCGGCACCAAGGCCCTCGCCTTCACCATCGCCCACGGACGCGCCGTCGACCATCACCGGCGCAGGGCGAGGACCCCCTATCTGGTTCCCCATGAGGCAGAGACCGATCCACGGCGTGCGGCCACGACCCCCGAGGACTCAGTCGTCGCCGACAGCGGCGCGCTCGCCCTCCTCGGCCGGCTCGCCGACGACTACCGCGAAGTCCTCCTCCTCCGCATCGTCGCGGACCTCTCGATCGACGAGACGGCCGCGGTCATGGGCCGGACCCCGGGCGCGGTCAAGCAGCTCCAGCGCCGGGCCCTGAACGAACTCCGCACGCACGTGCCCACCACAGAACTGAGCAGGCCATGACTTCCGCCTTTGACCCGGACGACCTCGGCGTCGTCGACGAGCTCCTCGAGGGACTGGACGCCGAGGACGCAGAGTCCCTCCGCCCGGTCCTCTCCGAGCTCCGCGGGCTCGCAGAGTCCGCGCCGGTGCTGCCCAACCGACGCCTCAGCAGCCTCCTCGCCGCCGCGCCCCAGCCTTCCGCCCCCGAGCAGCAGCCCGAGGCGCAGCACGAAACCGGGCCGGCCACGGTGGTCGACCTCGAGGCCGTGCGGAGCGGCCGCACTGCCTCGCGGCGCCGCCGCGGCCGTCCGGCCACCACCGCGCTGATCATCGCCATCACCGCCGGCGCGGCATCGGCCGGCGCTGCCGCCGTGGCGCAGGACGGCTTCCACCTCTGGCCCAACGGCGGCACTTCCGCGGTGGACAACGGGCCCGGCCAGGCCCCCTCCCCCGCGGGAACGGGCCAGACGCCCCTCCCCGCCCGGGTCGCGCCGGCCGTGCCCGCCCCGAGCAGCACGACCGCGCCCGGAGACGCCCAGGCCCCGGCGACCATCGCGCCCAAGTCGACCCTGCCGGCGTCGACCGTCACGCCGTCCGCCCCCGCGCCGGCTGCTGGCGTCCCGGGAGTCCCGCAGCTGCCGCTCAACCCGTCGCTCTCCCCGAGCACCGTGCCCACGGTGCCGCACCTGGCGCCGGCCCCCACTCCGCCGTCGCTGCTCTCCGGCCTGCTGCCGAAGCTGCCCTAGGACGGCGGGCGCCAGCGCGCCCCTGCTACTTCGCCAGGCCGTAGAGGCGATCGCCCGCGTCGCCGAGCCCCGGGACGATGTAGGCCTTCTCGTTGAGCCGCTCGTCGATCGAGGCGAGCACGATCTTCACGTTCGCCTCCCCCAGCCCCTTCTCGAGGCGCGCGAGCCCCTCGGGGGCGGCGAGCAGGCAGATGCACGTGACATCGCTCGCGCCGCGGCGGAAGAGGAACTTCACGGCCTCGCTGAGGGTCCCGCCGGTGGCGAGCATGGGATCGAGCACGAACACCTGGCGGCCGGTGAGGTCCTCCGGGAGCCGCTCGGCGTAGGTGACGATGTCGAGCGTCTCCTCGTCACGGGCCATCCCGAGGAAGCCGACCTCGGCCGTCGGCACGAGCTTGACCATGCCCTCGAGCATGCCGAGGCCCGCGCGCAGGATGGGGACCACCAAGGGGGTGGGCTTCGTGAAGGCCGTGCCCACGGTGGTGGTGACCGGCGTCTCGATCGTCACGGGCTCGGTGCGCACCTCGCGGGTGGCCTCGTAGGCCAGGAGGGTCACGAGCTCCTCGGCCAGCTGGCGGAACACCGGGCTGGGGGTGTTCTTGTCCCGCAGCACGGTCAGCTTGTGCGCAACGAGGGGGTGGTCGACGACGAGAGTTCGCATGGCAGAGAACCTACCAGTCCCGTCCGACAGGCTCACCCCGTCCGTCCCTCGTCTCCGCCTCAGAGGGAGGACGACGGCGGCACCCGGCCACCGCCGTCGGGCGCGGCCCCCGCGGCGGCCCGCTCCGCCCGCGAGCGGCGCACCAGGTGGAAGACCTGGTGGGCGATGATCACCACCGTCAGCCACGCGCACCCGAGGAACCAGGCGGCCACCACGTCCGTGAGCCAGTGGTGGCCGAGGAAGACCCGGGAGAGCCCGATGGCGAGCGCGTAGACGGCGCCGAGGCCGATCACCGCCGTGCGCGTCCACGCGCTGCGGACCCTGAGGCAGACGAGGTAGACCACGATCCCGGCGATCACGGTCGCATTGAGGGTGTGCCCGCTCGGGAAGGACGCGGAGTACTCGTAGGGCGGGACCGCGAGCTCGTGCGGCGGCCGGGCCCTCGCGGTGAGCTCCTTGCCGAAAACCGTGGCGGACAGCGAGCCGAGCGCCGCCGCGGGCACGAGGACGAGGGGCCGCCAGTGCCGCATCCACACCGCCAGGAGCACCATCGCGACGGCGGCGACGATGGGCGCGATCACCCCGCCGGCGATATTTGTCAGTGCGGTGACCGCGGCGTCGAGGGCCGGGGTCCGGGCCGAGACTGCCCACGCGAGCACCGGCTGGTCCAGCGCGGCGAGCTCGTCCTTCTGCACCACGGACTCGTACACCTCGCCGCCGGCCCACGAGAACCCCAGCGTGAGGGCGGCCCCGACGGCGAGCAGCGCCCACATCGTGGCGTTCGGGCCGAGCCGGCGGCCGATCTCTGCGATCCAGCGGCGCAGTGCGCCTTCCCCGTCCACGGCCGACTCCTCTCCCCCCGGTGTGCTGGCCCGTGCGGGCCGCCAGGCTGGACCCCACGGGGCCGGGCCGCACGGGCCGCGCTGTCTGCGCCGCGCTGTCTGGGCCCGAACCTATCATTGGACCCATGCCCGCCCCCGGACCGCACACGCAGGATCGCGCCCACGCCTCGTGGATGCGGCTCGCCCTCGAGCAGGCGCGGGCGGCGGAGACCACGGGGGACGTGCCGATCGGCGCGGTCGTGGTGGGGCCCGACGGCGCGGTGGTCGCCACGGGGCGCAACGAGCGCGAGGCCCTCGGCGACCCGACGGCGCACGCGGAGGTCCAGGCCATCCGCGCGGCCGCGGCCGCCCTCGCCCACGGCGGCGCGGGCGACGGGTGGCGCCTGGCCGACTGCACGCTCGTGGTCACCCTCGAGCCCTGCGCGATGTGCGCGGGCGCCATCGTCCTGGCACGGATCCCCCGCGTGGTGTTCGGCGCCTGGGACGAGAAGGCCGGCGCCGCGGGCAGCGTGTTCGACATCCTCCGCGAGCGGCGCCTCAACCACTGGGTCGAGGTCTACCCCGGCGTCCTCGAGGAGGAGTGCGGAGCACTCCTGCGCGGGTTCTTCGCCCAGCACCGCTGAACCCGTGGATGGAATGATGGTCCGGACATCGGGCGGCGACCTCACATTTCCGGCCTCCCCGGCGTCTTCATGGTGATGGACACGAAACAGCCCTTCGAAAAGCTCGTCGAGCTCCACGGAGCCTCGGTGCTGCGGGTGTGCCGCGCGGTCGTCGGCCCGCTGGACGCCGAGGACGTCTGGCAGGAGACCTTCCTCTCGGCGCTGCGGGCCTATCCGGAGCTGCCGCCCGACGCCAACGTCGAGGCGTGGCTCGTGACCATCGCCCATCGCCGCTCCCTTGACGCCGTCCGGGCCGCCGGGCGCCGCGCCGTCCCCGTCGAGGCGGTGCCGGAGGGACACTCGCGGCTGGGGAACCCCGCACCGCCGGACGACGGCGTGTGGGGCCACGTCGCGCGTCTGCCCGACAAGCAGCGGCGCGTCATCGCCTACCGCTACCTCGGCGACCTGCCCTTCGGGGAGATCGCCGCGATCGTCGGCGGCACTGCCGCCGCTGCCCGCCGCTCCGCCGCGGACGGGCTCAGGAAGCTGCGCACCCTTGTCTCGGCAGACCTGCTGCCGGAAGGAGACCACTCATGAACCGCCCCCGCCCCGACGCGACCGTGCCCGGCGCCGACTCCGGCGTGCTCGCGCCCGGCGCCGTTGACCTCGCCTTCGCGCCCCACCTGACGGTCATCGAACCGGGAACCCTTGAGCGGCTCCGCGGCGAGCTGGCATCCGAGGCGGGCCGGGAGGGGCTGCTCGACGTGGCCTACCGGGTGGTCGACTCCCCGCTGGGCCAGCTCCTCATCGCCGCGACCGAGCGCGGCCTGGTCCGCGTCGCCTTCGAACGGGAGGGCCTGGACACCGTACTGCAGACCCTTGCGGACCGGCTGAGCCCGCGCATCCTCGAGGCTCCCGGCCGGCTGGGCTCCGCCGCCCGGGAGATCGAGGAGTACTTCGCCGGGCGACGCACCCGCTTCGACCTGCCCTTGGACCTGAGCCTCTCCGCGGGGTTCCGCCGCACCGTCCTCGCCCACCTCGGCGAGATCCCCTTCGGCGCCACTGAGAGCTACACCGAGGTCGCCAGGGCCGTGGGGAATCCGAAGGCCGTCCGCGCCGTCGGCACGGCGTGCGCGACCAATCCCCTGCCCCTCGTGATCCCGTGCCACCGGGTGCTGCGCTCCGACGGGAGCCTCGGCGGCTACATCGGCGGCCTGGAGGCGAAGACGGCGCTGCTCTCCCTCGAGGCGGCCGCGTGAGCGGCACGCTCTTCGGCGACGAACTGCTCGAGAGGCCGCGCCGCGAACTCGTCCCGGGCGCCGTGCATGTGCCCGGCTGGCTCACCCTCGAGCAGCAGGGCTGGATCGCCGAGCGGTTCCGCGAGTGGTCCGCCGGCCCGGTGCCGCCGCGGGCCGCCGCCGTGAGGGGCCACGAGATGTCCGTGAAGACGGTGTGCCTGGGCTGGCACTGGCAGCCCTACCGCTACACGCGCGAGGCCACCGACGTCAACGGTGCCCGGGTGCTCCCTCTGCCCGACTGGCTCGCGCGCGTGGGACGGCTCGCCGTCGCCGAGGCCTACGGTCCCCGCGAGGCGGCCCGCGACTACGCTCCGGACACGGCCCTCGTCAACTACTACGACGACGCAGCGCGGATGGGCATGCACCAGGACAAGGACGAGGTCTCCCGGGAGCCGGTCGTCTCACTGTCCGTAGGGGACAGCTGCCTGTTCCGCTTCGGCAACCCCGAATCGCGGGGCCGGCCCTACGAGGACCTCGTGCTGGCCTCCGGCGACCTCTTCGTGTTCGGCGGCCCGGCGCGGCTCGCCTTCCATGGCGTCATGAAGACCTACCCGGACACCGCGCCCGCCGGGTGCGGGCTCGAGACCGGGCGCATCAACATCACCCTCCGCGTCACCGGACTGGACTGAAGGAGCACCCCATGGCCGAGGCAGCACTGATCACCGGCGAGGACGGCCTCTCCAGGCCACTCTGGGCGAGCGCCGACGCACTCCTGCGCGAGTACTACGACACGGAGTGGGGCATGCCCGTCCGCGACGAGCAGGGCGTCTACGAGCGGATCTGCCTCGAGGGCTTCCAGGCCGGCCTGTCCTGGGCCACGATCCTGCGCAAGCGGCCCGCGTTCCGCCAGGCCTTCGCCGGCTTCGACCCCGAGGCCGTCGCCGAGTTCACGCCGGAGGACGTGGAGCGGCTCATGCTCGACGAGGGCATTGTCCGCAACCGGGCCAAGATCAACGCCGCCATCACGAACGCCAGCGCCACCCTCGCCCTGCGCGAGGAGGGCGGCCTTGCAGACTTCGTGTGGTCCTTCCAGCCCGCCGAGACCCCCGCGCCCGCCTCCTTCGCCGAGATCCCGTCCACGTCCCCGGAATCCATCGCGCTCTCGAAGGCCCTGCGCAAGAAGGGCTTCGCGTTCGTGGGGCCCACCACGATGTTCGCACTGATGGAGGCCATCGGCATCATCGACACCCACCTTGTGGGCAGCCATCGCCGCGGCAGCTCGGGCGTGTGGGCGTAGCCCGCGTGGCAGAGCGCAGCGACGCGGCGCCGGGAGTGGCTGAGCGCGTCGGCGCTGCCGCCCCGGCCTCCATCCGGCTCGAGGCCCCCGGCGGCCTCGCCTCCACCGCGATGCTCGCGAGCCTCGCGGCCCACACCGTGCCGGGCGCCGAGCGCACGGACCTCGGCACGGGAACCCATGAGCGGCTCATCCACGTCGCGCAGGGACCGGTCTCCGTCTCCGTGCGCCTTGACCCCGACGGGGTGGACCTCACCGTCCAGGCAGCCCGGACGCACGTGGCGGCCGTGGTCGCGGTGGTGAGCGCCTGGCTGGACCTCACGACCGATCTGGAGGTGGTCCGCGCGGCCCTGCGCGAAGACCCCTTCCTCAGGCCCCTCGTGGACGCCCGGCCCGCACTGCGGGTCACGGGAACCACGGATGCGTTCCAGACAGCGGTGACGACCGTGCTCGGCCAGCAGGTCTCCCTCGCGGCGGGCCGCACCTTCGCCGGACGGCTCGTCGCCGACTACGGGCAGCCCGGCCCCGGTGGGCTCGTCCGGTTCCCCACCGCCGCAGCGCTCGCCGAGGTGCGCCCGGAGGAACTCCAGGCCGCCGTCGGCCTGACGTCCTCCCGTGCCCGGACTGTCCGCGCCCTCGCGGAGGCCTTCGCGGACCGGGGCCACGCCCCCGGAGACGCCGGCCTGCGGCTCACGCGGGGCGAACTGCTCGCGGTCCCCGGGGTCGGACCGTGGACCGCCGACTACCTCGAGGTCCGCACCGGGTGCCCAGACGCCTTCGCGCCCGGCGACCTCGTGCTGCGCCGCGCCCTCGGCGGCATCAGCGCGCGCGAGGCCGCCCGCCGCGCGGAGGCGTGGCGCCCGTACCGCGCCTACGCGCTCGTGCATCTGTGGACCGCCACGGCCTACCTGCCGTGACGGCAGGACGACGCCGAGACACCCCGTGCGGGCGTTCCTGGCCCCCAGTTTGGACTCGGCGGCTCATGTCGGTAGAGTAGATGCCTGCTGGTGGTGTGTCCGAGCGGCCGAAGGTGCATCACTCGAAATGATGTTTGGGGCAACCCAACGGGGGTTCAAATCCCTCCACCACCGCCCAGCACGAAGGCCCCGGGAACCGCGGAATGCGGAGCCCGGGGCCTTCGTCATCCCTCGGGAGCAAGCGCCCGGCGCGCAGCGGCAGCCGGCCGGTCGCCTCCTGCGTGTTCTCCGGCGTCCGGCGTAGTATTCCGCCCACGGTGTCGACACGAGAGGGACCCCCATGGCCGTGAAATGGCTCGACGAGCCCCGGGAGCACAACTGCCCCGCCGCGGAGTCCTACCTCTGCGCGAGCCACCACACGGACGAGAACACCGACATCCCCGTCATGATCGCGGACGTGCGGGCCCGGAACGAGTGAAACCAGCGACACCGTGTCCTTCGTCGAGCTGTCCCTCATCTGCATCGTCGCGCTGCTCGGTCCGGCGCTCGCGGCCAAGAGGTCCTGGCATCTGCCGCTCGTGCTGGGTGAGCTCATCGCGGGCGTCATCACCGGCAAGTCCCTCTTGGGCTGGGTCGACTCCGGCAACGAGACCCTGACCTTCCTCGCGGACCTCGGCTTCGCCCTCATGATGTTCGTGGCGGGCACCCATGTGCCGATGCGGGACAGGACCATCCGGGCGGCGGTGGGCAAAGGGGCCCTCCGCATGGTCGTGACGTCCGTGGTTGCCGCCGCGCTCGGGATCGGGATCGCCCTCCTGATCGGCTCAGCCAACGCGCCCCTGTACGTGGTCCTCATGGCCTCGTCCTCCGCAGCGCTCGTGCTGCCGATCGTCGATTCGCTCAGGCTCACGGGCCGCAGCGTCCTCGAGCTCACGGCCCAGGTTGCGCTTGCCGACGTGGCCGCGATCGTGGCGCTCCCCCTCGCGATCGACCCGGCCAACGCCGGGCCCAAGGCGATCGGGGCGTCCGCCTTGGCCGTCTGCGCCCTTGTGCTCTGGTGGGCACTGAGGCACTTCGAGAGGGACGGGTCGCGGCAGCGCCTCCACAGCGTCTCCGAGGAGCGCAAGTTCGCCCTGGAGCTGCGCATCCAGCTCTCAATCCTGTTCGCGCTGGCAGGCCTCGCCGCGTTCACGCACGTGTCGATCATGCTCGCGGGCTTCGCGTTCGGCCTCGCGGTCTCCGCCGTGGGCGAGCCCCGGAGACTCGCACGCCAGCTCTTCGCCCTCAACGACGGCTTCCTGGGACCCGTGTTCTTCGTGTGGCTCGGCGCCTCCATCGACCTGCGCCAGCTCGGCGGACACCCGCAGATGATCGTCCTGGGGCTCCTGATCGGCCTCGGCGCTGTCGCCGCGCACGCCGTGAACCGCGTGACGGGGCTCCCCCTGCCGTTCGCCATCGGTTCGGCAGCCCAGCTCGGGGTCCCGGTGGCTGCCGCGACGATCGGGCGCAGTCTCGGCGTCCTGGCGCCGGGCGAGGACGCGGCACTGCTCCTCGGCGCGCTCCTCACGATCGGAAGCACGACGGCGGCAGCCTCCTGGGCCGCCAAACGCGCCGCCGCTGCGGGGTCGGCACCGGGATCAGCTGCCCCCGCTGACGGGGGCGCCCAGCCCGCGCAGTAGGCTGCGGCCCGGGCCCCGGGGGGATGAGGCTGCAGCTCTGGACACCGTTCGCGGTCAAGCCCACACTGGCCGCATGCGCGCCAAGATCAGCACCCAGCATCGGCCGCACCGGCACGAGACGGCCGCACCGGCACCGAACCCGCCCAGCACGGGGCCCCTGACCGCCGAGGAGCTCGAGCTCGCCCGCCGCAACCACTCCGCCCCGCTCGAGGCGCTCCGATGGCCGCTGACGCCGCCCGGCCTGCACTACACCGTGGTCCACTTCGACATCCCCTACCTCGACTCCGAAACGTGGCGCCTGCGGATCCACGGTGCGGTCGAGCATCCCCTCGAGCTCACCCTGAGCGATCTCCGCCGCCGCCCGCGCCGCACGGCGGCCGTCACCCTTGAGTGCGCGGGCAACGGGAGGGGACGTCTCGAGCCCCGGCCGCCGAGCATCCCGTGGGACACGGGCGCCGTCGGCACCGCGGAGTGGACCGGGACGCCGCTGGCCCCGATCCTGGAGGAAGCCGGCCTTGCGGCGGAGGCCGTCGACCTGGTCTTCACCGGCGCCGACCGCGGGGTCCAAGCTGGCCTCGAACAGGACTACGCCCGCTCGCTGACTGCCGATGAGGCGATGGACGAGCACGTGCTCCTCGCCTATGAGATGGGCGGCCAGCCGCTCCCGCCCCAGCACGGGTTTCCGCTGCGTCTCCTCGTGCCGGGCTGGTACGGGATGGCGAGCGTCAAATGGCTCACCTCGATCGAGGTGCTCGACCGGCCCGCGCTCACATTCCAGAACGAGCGCACGTACCGGTATTCGCAGGGCGCCGAGGACCCCGGCGAGCCCGTCACCCGCATGCGGGTCCGCTCGCTGCTGGTGCCGCCCGGCCTGCCGGACTTCTTCACGCGGCGGCGTTCGCTCGACGCCGGGCCCACCATGCTGCGGGGCAGGGCCTGGTCCGGCGAGGGGCCGGTGGTCCGGGTCGAAGTCGCCATCGATGGGGTATGGACCGATGCGCACGTGGAGCCGCCGACCGGGAAGCACGCCTGGCAGGAGTTCAGC
The DNA here is from genome assembly GCF_054063535.1 of Sinomonas sp. RB5. Lineage (NCBI taxonomy): Bacteria > Bacillati > Actinomycetota > Actinomycetes > Micrococcales > Micrococcaceae > Sinomonas > Sinomonas sp. RB5. Next base: position 39,158 of record NZ_JBSSGJ010000014.1, on the reverse strand, counting down.
GTGGTCTGGGTCGCGGTCCCCGGGCCCCACACGCTCGCGAGCCGGGCCACCGACGCCGCCGGCAGGGTCCAGCCCCTCGAGCAGGCCTGGACGTACCAGGGCATGGGCAACAACGCGGTCCAGGAGATGACGGTCGAGGTCGTGGCCTGAGCCTGCCCGACAGCGGACGGCTCCCGCAGACGACCCTGACGCACACGGCAAAGCGCCGTGGCCGTACTGTGGCCGTGTCGTGCCTTGACGCCAGTGTGACGGGAGTGAATTGTGGGATTATGAACCGCGTCCAGCGCAGCCTCGCATTCCTCTCCCCGCTCGCCCTCGCAGCGGTGCTGGCCGGCTGTGGCTCGGGCGCCCAACCGGCCGCGTCGCCCTCCTCCGCATCGCCGAGCGCGTCCTCGAGTGCCAGTTCCTCGTCCAGCGGCACTCCGACAGGCTCCGACAGCGCGACCCCGGGCACGGGCAGCCCTGCGCCCTCCACCGCCGGCGGGGTCGCCCGGTGCGTCTCGAACCAGCTCCAGGGCAGCCTCCAGCCGGGGGCGGGCGGGGCCGCGGGGACGGTCTACCAGAAGATCGCCCTCAAGAACGTCTCCCAGTCGCCCTGTCTGCTCGAGGGTTTCGCCGGCGTGTCCCTGACCAACGGCCCCACCGGCGCCCCGATCGGCGCCCCGGCGGACCGCGACACGTCGGTGCCCGTCGTGCCGATCGTGCTGCAGCCCGGCCAGAGCGGCGCGGCCGACTTCGGGCTGCACCAGGCCGGCAACTACACCGGCTGCACCGCGGTCGACGCCGCGGGCTACCGGGTGTACCCGCCCGAGGACTACGGGTCGCTCTTCATCCCCGCCCAGGTCATGGCCTGCTCGAACAGCGACATCCACCTGCTGACGCTGCGCGCCTTCCAGCCTTCCTGATCCTCCCCGCGGACAGATTCCGCGCAACTGGGGCCGAGGTGTCCGCCGGGCAGTGCTCCGGCGGACGCCTCGGCCTCTCTCTGTCGGGTGGCCGCGAGCGCCGGCGCTGCGGCGGAGGGATGGCCGGAGGCCCAGAGTCGGGGCGCGGACGCGCGACGTCGGGCCGTGGGTGCGCGACGTCGGGCCATGGGTACGCGACGTCACCCCTGGGTACGCGACGTCGCCCCGTGGGGCGCGACATCGGGCCTGGACCGCGAGGTCATCCGAGGGGTGCGCGACGTCGGGCCATGGGTGGCGGCCCTTGGGCCCTCCGCGCACGACGTCGGCCGCTCGCCGCCGTCGGCGTTCTCGCCGCCGGAGTGCCTATGCGGAAGTGCACTTCTCGCCGCCTAGTTCGCCGGAGGCGCACTGCACCGCGAGAAGTGCACTTCCGCAGTTCAGGCCCTCCGGCGAGGACGCCGCTTCAAGCCCAGAAGTGCCCGAAACGCGCGCTTCTTGCCGGCAACGGCACTCCCGCCGCGCCACCACCCGGTCTCGCGGGCGCTCCGACCGTCTGGGCCGGCGATGCCGGCGACGCAGGGATGTCGGAGGCATGGAGGATGATGGTCGGGTGAGACAGGGCGTTCAGGAGGGCCCGGCCGTGGCAGCCGGAGACGCGGCGGTGCTGGACCGCTTCGGCGCTGCCACGCGCGAGTGGTTCCTCGGCGCCTTCCGCCATCCGACGCCCGCGCAGGCCGGCGCCTGGGAGGCCATCTCCTCCGGGCGGCATGCGCTCGTCGTGGCCCCCACCGGCTCGGGCAAGACGCTCGCGGCCTTCCTCTTCTCGCTCGACCGCCTCCTGGCGCACGACGGCGCCGCCCCGCCCGGCGCTGCCGGCCCGCCTTCTGCGCCGTCCCGGCACGGGGACGCGGCCCTTCCCGGCCTCGGCACCTCGGAGCTGGAGCCGGCCCCCGCCCAAGGCACGGGGACAGCGGGAGGCGGGGGCCGGCGTCGTGCGCCCAAGAACCACACGAAGGTCCTGTACATCTCGCCGCTGAAGGCCCTCGGCGTCGACGTCGAGCGGAACCTCCGCGCGCCCCTCATCGGCATCTCCCAGACCGCGCGGCGCCTGGGAGTCGAGGTGCCCGAGGTCAGCGTGGGCGTGCGCAGCGGGGACACGTCCGCGTCGGACCGGCGGGCGCTGCTCTCGAACCCCCCGGACATCCTCATCACCACCCCCGAGTCGCTGTACCTCATGCTGACCTCGCAGGCCCGCGAGACGCTCTCCCAGGTCGAGACCGTGATCGTGGACGAGGTGCACGCCGTTGCAGGCACCAAGCGCGGCGCCCACCTCGCCGTGACCCTCGAGCGCCTCGACGCGATCCTGCCGAGGCCGGCGCAGCGGATCGGGCTCTCCGCGACGGTGGAGCCCAAGGAGCTCGTGGCCCAGTTCCTCGCCGGCCGGGCCCCGTGCGAGGTCGTGGCGCCACCGGCGGCCAAAACGTGGGAGCTCACGGTCACCGTCCCGGTCGAGGACATGAGCGACCTGCAGGGAGCCGCCGCAGCCCACGACGCCGGGCCCGCCTCGGGCCTGCAGCCGCAGGCGTCGATCTGGCCGCACGTCGAGGAGAAGATCGTCGACCTGGTCCTCGCGAACCGGTCCACGATCGTGTTCTCCAACTCGCGCCGGCTCGCCGAGCGGCTCACGGGCCGGCTCAACGAGATCTACGCCGAGCGGATGCAGCCGAGCGTGTGGGACGAGCCCCTCCCCGACGGCTCCGCGTCGGGGCAGGAGCGCGGGACCACCACCGCGGGGCAGGCCGCCGAGGCTGTCGCCGCGACGCTGGCCCGCCGCACGCCGGCGGAGATGATGGCGCAGGCGGGCCAGAGCGCGGGGGCGGAGCCGGTGCTGGCGCGGGCCCACCACGGGTCCGTCTCCAAGGAGCAGCGGGCCCAGATCGAGGACGATCTCAAGACGGGGCGCCTGCGCTGCGTCGTCGCCACGAGCAGCCTCGAGCTCGGCATCGACATGGGGCTCGTGGACCTCGTCATCCAGGTCGAGTCCCCGCCCTCGGTCGCCTCCGGGCTCCAGCGCGTGGGCCGCGCCGGCCACCAGGTGGGCGAGGTCTCCCAGGGCGTCCTGTTCCCCAAGCACCGCGCGGACCTCGTGCACACCGCCATCACGGTCGAACGCATGCTCGCGGGCCAGATCGAGGCCCTGCGCGTCCCGGCCAACCCGCTCGACATCCTGGCCCAGCAGACGGTGGCCGCCACGGCCCTCGGGCCCGTCGACGTCGAGGAGTGGTTCGACGTGGTGCGCCGCTCCGCCCCCTTCGCCACCCTGCCGCGCTCGGCCTTCGACGCGACGCTGGACCTCCTCTCCGGCAAGTACCCCTCGGACGAGTTCGCCGAGCTCCGCCCCCGCATCGTGTGGGACCGCACCGAGGGGACCATCGAGGGCCGTCCCGGCGCCCAGCGGCTCGCGGTCACCTCCGGCGGGACCATCCCGGACCGGGGCCTCTTCGGCGTGTTCATCGTCGGCAGCGAGGACGAGGGCTCCACGGCGTCGCAGGCCGCGCGCGGCGGCCGGCGCGTCGGCGAGCTCGACGAGGAGATGGTCTACGAGTCCCGGGTGGGCGACGTGTTCGCGCTCGGGGCCACGAGCTGGAAGATCGAGGACATCACCCACGACCGAGTGCTGGTCTCCCCCGCGTTCGGCCAGCCCGGCAAGCTCCCCTTCTGGAAGGGCGACGGCGCGGGCCGGCCGGTCGAGCTCGGCCGCGCCCTCGGCGCGTTCCAGCGCGAGGTCTCCGGCGCGGACCGGGAGCATGCGCTCGCGCGCATCGAGGCCGCAGGACTCGATGCCTTCGCCGCCGGCAACCTGCTGCAGTACCTCGACGAGCAGAAGCAGGCCACGAGCCTGGTCCCGAATGACCGCACCCTCGTGGTCGAGCGGTTCCAGGACGAGCTCGGCGACTGGCGGGTCGTGCTGCACTCGCCCTTCGGGATGCCCGTGCACGCGCCGTGGGCCCTCGCCGTGGGGCGCCGGCTGAGCGAGCGCTACGGCCTCGACGGCTCCGCGATGGCGGCCGACGACGGCATCGTGCTGCGGGTGCCGATGATGGAGGACGAGCCCCCGGGCGCCGAGCTCTTCGTGTTCGATCCCGACGAGCTCGAGGGGATCGTCACCGAGGAGGTCGGCGGGTCCGCCCTGTTCGCCGCGCGCTTCCGCGAGTGTGCCGCCCGCGCCCTCCTGCTCCCCCGCCCCAACCCCGGCAAGCGCCAGCCCCTGTGGCAGCAGCGCCAGCGCTCCTCGCAGCTGCTCGACGTGGCCAAGAAGTACCCCCAGTTCCCGATCATCCTCGAGGCCGTGCGGGAATGCCTCCAGGACGTCTACGACCTCCCGGCCCTCCGCGAGGTGGCCTCCGCCGTGGAGCGGCGCGAGCTCCAGCTCATGGAGACCACCACCCAGCAGCCGTCCCCGTTCGCCCGCTCGCTCCTGTTCGGCTATGTGGCGCAGTTCCTGTACGAGGGCGACTCGCCGCTGGCCGAGCGGCGCGCGGCCGCCCTCTCGCTCGACTCGACGCTCCTCAACGAGCTCCTCGGACGCGCCGAGCTCAGCGAGCTGCTCGATGAGAAGGTCATCGAGCAGACCGAGCGGGAGCTCCAGCGGCTCGCCGAGGACCGCAGGCTCAAGGGGCTCGAGGGCGCCGCCGACCTGCTCCGGCTGCTGGGGCCGCTGTCCGTGGACGAGGTCGCCGCCCGCCTCCAGGTCTCCGAGATCGACGGGGGCAGCGCCCGCTACGCGGACGCCCGAAGCCACTCCCCGGCCCCCGTCGATCTCTCCGACCCTCCAGCGCACGCCGCCGTCGTCGAGGCGCACCTGCAGGAGCTGGTCGCCGCCCGCCGTGCCCTCGTGGTGACGATCGGGGGCGCGGAGCGGTACGCCGCCGTCGAGGACGCCTCCCGGCTGCGGGACGCCCTCGGCGTGCCCCTGCCGGTCGGCGTCCCGCTCGCCTTCATCGAGCCGGTTGCCGATCCGCTCGGCGATCTCGTGGGCCGGTACGCGCGCACGCACGGGCCGTTCACCGCGCACGAGGCGGCGGCACGGCTCGGGCTCGGCGTCGCCGTCGTGCACGCCACCCTCAAGCGGCTCGCCGCGGACGGCCGCGTCATCGAGGGCTCGTTCCGGCCGCGCGGCGGGGACGCCACCGCCTCGCCGGCCGAGGAGTGGTGCGACACCGAGGTCCTGCGGAGGATCCGAAGGCGCTCGCTCGCGGCGCTGCGGGCCGACGTCGAGCCGGTGGACCAGGCCGCGTTCAGCCGATTCCTCGCCGCCTGGCAGCACATCGGCGATGCCCGGGACAGCAGGGGCAGGCCGCGCCCCCGCGGGAGCCTCAAGGGACTCGACGGCGTGCTCACGGTCGTGGACCAGCTCGCGGGCGTGCCGGTGCCGGCCAGCGCGTGGGAATCGCTGGTCCTGCGCTCGCGCGTCTCGGACTACACGCCCGCGCTGCTGGACGAGCTCATGGCCAGCGGGGAGATCCTCTGGACGGGCGCGGGCCCGATCCCCGGCAACGACGGCTGGATCAGCCTCCACCTCGCGGAGTCCGCCGCGCTCACCCTGGCCGGTGACGCGGAGTTCGCGCCCGACGCCGCGCAGCAGCGCATCCTCGACCTTCTCGCCGGAGGCGGCGGCTACTTCTTCCGCCAGCTCGCCGACGCCGCCCGCGAGCCGCGGGGCGACGGGGACCAGGAAGGGCCGCTCGCGTCCGACGAGGCCGTGCTGCAGGCGATCTGGGGCCTGGTGTGGGCCGGGCGCCTCACGGGCGACACGTTCGCCCCCGTGCGGGCCATGCTGGACGGCGGCCACACCGCCCACCGCCAGCCCTCCAGGACGCCCCGCGTGCGCTCGCTCGGCCACGGCGCCCTGCGCGGCGGCCGGATCGGCACCTCCCTGCGGGGAGTCGGCCGTCTCGGCGCTGTTGGGGCGCGCGGCTTCGACGCGCCCTCGGCCACGGCCCCTCCGATGGCGGCCGGACGGTGGTCCGCCGTCCAGGCCGTCCAGCTCGAGACGACGATCAAGGCCCATGCGCTCGCCCAGCTGCTCATGGACCGCTACGGCGTCCTCACCCGCGGATCCGTCATGGCCGAGAACGTCCCCGGCGGCTTCGGGTTGCTCTACAAGGTCCTCTCGCGCCTCGAGGAGTCCGGGGTGTGCCGCCGCGGCTACTTCGTGGACCGGCTCGGCGCCGCGCAGTTCGCCGTCCCCGCCACCGTGGACCGGCTGCGGCAGTTCACGCGCGACGACGGCACGGACGGCCCGGGCACCGCTCCGCCGCGCGACGCGCTGGCCCTCGCCGCGACGGACCCGGCGAACGCCTACGGCGCCGCCCTCGCCTGGCCGGAGGTCCCCGGGGCCGCAACGGGGCACCGGCCCGGGCGCAAGGCCGGGGCGCTCGTCGTGACGGTCGACGGCGCGCTCGCCCTGTACGTCGAGCGCGGCGGGAAGACGCTGCTGGCCTTCAGCGAGGATGAGGCCGTGCTCGGGCCGGCCGCGGAGGCGCTCGTCGGCGTGGTGCGCAGCGGTGCGGTGGACAAGCTCGCCATGGAGAAGGTCAACGGCCACGACCTCCTCGATACGCCGCTCGCGCGCGCCCTGACCGCCGCGGGGGCCTACTCGACTCCTCGCGGAGTGAGAGTCAGAGCGTGAGAATCAGAGCGTGAGGACCAGTGGCTGATGCCCGAGGGTGACAACGTCTACCAGGCGGCGCGAAGGATGAACGCGGCCCTCGCCGGCAAACGCCTTGCCGCGAGCGACTTCCGGGTGCCCGCGTTCGCGACCCTGGACCTCTCGGGCTGGACCGTCCTCGAGGTCGTCTCCCGTGGCAAGCACCTCCTCCACCGGCTCGCCCCGCCCGGGCCGGACGGCGCCGCCGCTCCCGGCCCGGAAGGGCGCCTGAGCATCCACTCCCACCTCTCGATGGAGGGCAGCTGGCAGGTCTATGCCCCCGGCGAGCGGTGGCGGAAGCCCGCGCACACGGCCCGCGCGGCCCTGACCACGGAGGACGGTACGAGCGCCGTGGGCTTCTCGCTCGGGATGCTCGAGGTGATCGCGACCGCCGAGGAGGGCGACGCGGTCGGGCACCTCGGGCCCGATCTGCTGGGCCCGGACTGGGACCCGGCCCGGGCGGAGGCGAACCTGCGCGCCCAGCCGGACCGCGCCGTCGGCCTCGCACTCCTCGACCAGCGCAACCTCGCCGGGGTCGGCAACATCTACCGGTGCGAGCTGTGCTTCCTCGCCCGCGTGCACCCGGCCACCCCGGTCGGCGACGTCCCGGACCTCGCGGGGATGGTCGCGACGGCCAAGCGCCTGCTCGAGGCGAACAAGGCGCGGTCCCGGAACACCGTGGGCGGGTTCGGGCCGCGCAACGGCACCTGGGTGTACGGGCGCACCGGTCAGCCGTGCCTGCGCTGCAGGACCCGCGTCCGGCACGGCACGCTCGCCGAGCCGGTCCCCGGCACCGGGACGCGCCTCGGGGACACCCGCGAGCGCGACATCTACCACTGCCCCAGCTGCCAGCCGCTGCGCTGACCTCTCCGGACTGGCCACACCGACAGAGCCCTAACGGCGCCCCGCGGCAATCCCGTGGCCTGGGGGCCTGCGGAACTTCGGCCTGGCCGTGTGCACGATGAACGGCGCCGCACGGCGGTGCACCCGGGTGCGGTTGTGGTGCAGCCCGAGCGCGGCCCGGGCCGCCACCCGGGCCTCCGCCCGGGCACGGGACTCCCGCGCGAGACGGGCATCCGCGGCGCGGTAGTAGAAGTGCTTCGCCGCCTCGACGAGCACGAGGTACAGGAGCACCATGCCCACGAGCGCGAGGAAGAAGTTCGCCGGGAGCGGCCAGAATCCCACGAGCGCGCCCACGGGTGTGTAGGGCAGCACGGCACCCACCGCCACGACCGTGAGGACGCCGACGGTCAGCGTCACGGAGGCCCGGGATCGCAGGAACGGGATGCGGCGGGTCCGGATCGCGAAGACGATGAGTGTCTGGGTCGCGAGGGACTCGACGAACCACCCTGCCCGGAACTCCTCGGGGGCCGCGTGGAAGACCCACAGCATGAGCCCGAACGTCGCGAAGTCGAAGAGCGAGGAGATGGGGCCGAAGATGACCATGAACCGCCGGATGGCACCGATGTCCCAGTGGGCCGGCTTGCGCAGCTGCTCCCGGTCCACCTTGTCCGTCGGGATGGCAAGCTGGCTCGAATCGTAGAGCAGGTTGTTGAGCAGGATCTGCCCGGGCAGCATGGGGAGGAAGGTCAGGAAGGCGCTCGCCGCGGCGGCGGAGAACATATTTCCGAAGTTGCTGCTCGTGCCCATGAGGAGGTACTTGATCGTATTCGCGAAGATGCGCCGGCCGCCGGTGACGCCGTCGGCCAGGACATCGAGGTCCTTCTCGAGGAGCACGACGTCGGCCGCGTCCTTCGCGACGTCGGTCGCCGAGTCGACGGAGATGCCGACGTCCGCGCGGTTGAGCGCGAGCGCATCGTTGACGCCGTCGCCGAGGAAGCCTACCGAATGGGTGCGCCGCAGGACCGTGACGATCCGGGCCTTCTGCTCTGGCGAGACGCGGGCGAACACGCGGGCTCCGGGCGCGGCCGCCGCGAGTGCGGCGTCGTCCATCACCTCGACCTCCGCGCCGGTCAGGACGGTGCCTGCGCGCATCTTCAGGACCGACATCACGTACTCGGCCACGAGCGCGTTGTCTCCCGTAGCGATCTTGACGTCGACGCCGAGGCCGCCGAGGCGGGCGAGGGATTCCCGCGCGTCAGCCTTGGGCCGGTCGATGAAGCACAGGTACCCGTCGAGCGTGAGCGCCCCGGCGCCCGCGGCGCTCGGGCGGCCCACCGGGACGGGACCGCTCGCGACGGCAACCACCCGCGCCCCCCGCCGGAACAGCGTCTGGAGGACGGTGCGGTCCGCGGCGGCCACCTCCACGCAGGCGTCGAGCACGGCCTCCGGGGCGCCCTTGAGGATGCGGATGGCCCCCTCTCCGCGACCGTCCGCTGCAACCACGGTCTCCATGGTCCGCGTCTCGTGGTCGAACGGGCGCATAGAGAGCCGGCGGCGACCTGCGAGGGCCGGCGGCACATCTGGGAACGCCTCCCACAGCGCGGCGTCGACCGGGTTCTGGCCCGCTCCGGACGCTCCCGGCACGCTGGGGTCAGCCTCGCAGCACAGCACCGCGAGCACCGCGAGCCGACGGGGGGCGTCGCCCTCCCCTGCGAGGGCGGCCGCCGGCACCGCCTCTTCGAAGCCGATCCGGCCCTCGGTGAGCGTTCCGGTCTTGTCGGTGATGAGGACGTCGAGGTTCCCCAGATCCTCGATCGCGAGGAGCCGCTTGACGAGCACGCCGCGCTTTGCCAGCAGCCGCGAGCCGGCGGCGAGGGAGGTACTCACCACGGCCGGCAGCAGCTGCGGCGTGATGCCCACCGCGATCGCGAGGGCGAACAGGACGGAGTCCAGGAACGGCCGCTGCAGGAGCAGGTTGATCACGAGGATGCCCGCGGTCAGCGCGATGCCGACCCACAGGAGCATGAGGGAGAACTGCTTGAGGCCGTGCTGGAAGGCGGTCTCGGGAAGGCCCTGGGCAAGGCCGGCCGCGATCCGGCCGAACTCAGTGCCGCGCCCGGTCGCCGTCACGACCGCGTGCGCGGAGCCGGCGTGGACCACCGTTCCCATGAGGACGCAGTCGGTCAGGTCTGCCAGGCCGGAGCCCGGAGGGACGGCCTCCGGGGACTTCTCGACTGCGGCGGACTCGCCCGTGAGCACGCCCTCGTCGGTTTCGAGCCCCACAGACTCGAGGATGCGGGCGTCCGCCGGGACGATGCCGCCCAGACTGACCCTGATGATGTCGCCCGGGACAAGCTCGCGCACCGGCACCGTCCGCTCGGTGCCGCCGCGCACGGCGACGACCGTGTGGGAGATCTGGCTGTGGAGATCAGCTGCGGTCTTCTCGGCGCGGAACTCGTTGGCGAACCCGAGCAGCGCGCTGCCGAGCAGGATCGCGACGATGATGCTCGCGTTGAGCTGGTCCCCGGTGGCGTAGGAAAGCCCTGCGGCTGCCACGAGCAGCGCCTGCAGCGGGCTCGCGAACTGGCGCACGAGCACATGGAACCAGCTCACGCGGCGCGCCTCGAGGACGTTGGCGCCCTGGGCGAGCCGGCGGGCGGCCTCCGCCTCGTCGAGCCCGCGCACCGAGGTGCCGAGGGCCGAGAGGACCCCCTCGGGGGGCATGGCCGCGGCCTCGGCTACGGCCAGCTGGACCCGCTCGGAGACGGTCTCGACGCTCACGGGGCCATGCTACGCCGGGCGCAGCGGGCCCGGGGCCCAGGGGAAGGCGGGTCGGCGCCGGATCAGGCGTACAGCGCCCCGAGGTACTCGCCCCAGGCCTCGGCGTGCTCCTGCGCGCGGGCCGAGCGCGCGGCGTCGTCCGCCGTGTCCAGCGAGAAGTCGTGGACGGTCAGGCCCAGCCGCTGGCCGAAGGCCTCCCGGCCGAACACGCGCACCATCGCGGCCTCGGACCGCAGCCCCAGAAAATGGCCTGTGGCGTAGTCCACCGTGGCCTCGACGGGCCCCAGGCCGGGGAGGTCGAGGTCCTTCTTCTCCCCCGCCATGACCCCGGTCAGGGCGAAGGACGCGACGAAGCGCTCGAGGGCATCCGGCGCGGTGGCGCCGTCCGGGCCCTGGACGTCCACGAAGGAGACCGCGCGTCCGTCGAAGTGCGTCAGGTACTCACCGAGAGTGTGGAGGTAGAACAGGGTGTGCTGGGCAGCGCCGTCGTACTGCTGCTCCCAGTTGTCGGTCAGGATTCCGGAGTGCACATAGTGCAGGTTCGTCCCCTCCGGCCCCGGGGTGAGGAGGTGCTCGAGCTGGTTGTACCAGCCGTCCGGGCCCTCCATGCGGGAGACGAGGTGGCGCGGGTACTCGTCGACCGTGCGGACCGCCGGCCACTGGTCGGTGGGGAACATCCAGGCGGCGGTGCCGTCGGTGACGGCCTCCCAGATCCGCTCGGGGGCCGCATGGAGGACCACGTCCTGGACGATCTCGAAGGGGTGCTGCTCGGTCATGGCTGGATCTCCTGATCGGGTTCGGAGCCGGCCGCGGCAGCGTCCGGCCTGAGTGCGGGGTGGAGCACGACGACGAGCCGGTGCCGGCGCGCGCCGGGGGCCGAGGGCTCGTGGTACTTCGCGGCGAGCCGGGCCACCTCGGCGCCGAGCTCGGTGGCGAACGCCGCCCGCGAGGCCGCGGACGCGAAGGTGATCTCGCCGTCGGCCGCGTAGGTGGCGAGCTCCTTCCGGGCCGCGACGGCGCCCGCGAGCAGGCGCCCGACCTCGCGCACGGTCCGCGCCGCGAGCGCGAGGAGCCAGTAGGCGCTGAAGCGGTCCCGGAGGTGCTCGGGGTCCGGCTCGACCACCGCGAGCGCGGCCGGGGAGATGATGTAGGACGCCGCGGTGGCCTGCAGGACGCGTTCCATGACATTGCCCTTGCGGCGCTCCTCGAGGAGCGCGACGAGCCCGTGCTCTTCGAGGGAGCGGAGGTGGTAGTTGACCTTCTGGCGGGGCAGTCCCACCTTCGCGGCGAGGGCTGCCGCGGACGACGGCGCGGCCAGCTCCCGCAGGAGCCGGGCCCTGAGCGGGTCCAGGCTCGCGGCGGCCGCGGCGGGGTCCTCGATGACCATGACGTCCTGCATGCCTCCATGCTGCTACCGACAATATTTTTTGTCAAGGATGGAGAGAGTGTCGGCTACTTCCGCCCTAAGTCCCTAGCAACCTCGCCGCCCCGTGGCCAGAATGGACGAGACAGCTCCTGCCGTATCCAGGAAAGGACAGCCGCCGTGCCGCACCAAACGCCCACCTCGGCCCCGGGGAACGAGCGCCTGCGCGTCTTCATCCTCGACGACCACGAGCTCGTGCGCCGGGGGCTCCAGGAGCTCCTCGAGGGAGAAGGGTTCGAGGTGGTCGGTACCTCCGGAACCGCCGCCGAGGCCACGCGCCGCATTCCCGCACTGAAGCCGGACGTCTCGGTGCTGGACGTGCGGCTTCCCGACGGGACCGGGATCGAGGTGTGCCGGGACGTCCATTCCGTGGACCCGACCCTCGCGTGCGTGATGCTCACGAGCTACGACGACGACCAGTCCCTCCGCGGGGCGATCCTCGCCGGGGCGAGCGGCTACGTCCTGAAAGAGATCCGCGGGACCGAGCTCGTCACCGCGCTGCGCCGCGCGGCCCACGGCGCGTCCCTCTTTGACCCCGCCGTGAAGGCCAAGGCGCTCGAAGGGCTCAGGCCCCAGGAGGAAGTGCTCGACCCGCGCCTCGAGCTCCTCAGCCCGCAGGAGCGCCGCGTCCTGGCACTCATCGGCGAGGGCATGACCAACCGGGAGATCGGCGAGAAGCTGTTCCTGGCCGAGAAGACCGTCAAGAACTACGTCTCGTCCCTCCTGGCCAAGCTCGGCTTCGAGCGGCGGACCCAGGCCGCGCTCTTCGTGGCCCGCAACGCGCCCCACTTCTACTGAGCGCATCGCCCGGCTCGCTCAGCTGAGGACGACCGTCACAGGGACAGCCCAGCACAGCCGCGTACCGCCGTCCTCCGCCGGACCGACCTCGAAGTGGCCGCCCAGGGCCTCAGCGCGCTCGGCCACGTTCTTCAGCCCGCTGCGCCGCGTCGTGTCCCCGAGCCCGTGGCCGTCGTCGGCCACGACGAGCTCGAACTCGCCGTCGGCCACGGTGGCCGTGACCCAGAGGGAGTCCGCGTGGGCGTGCCGGACCACGTTGGAGACCCCCTCGGTGAGGACGGCGAGTGCCTGGTCGGCCACCGCCGGCGGTACGGCCGTGTCGATCGGCCCGAGCAGCTCCACCCGGGGCGTGGTGGGCAGCTCCCCCGTCACCTCCTGGACCACCCGGACGAGGCGGGCACTCAGGCTGTCGCCCGACTTCGCCTCGTTGAGGGAGTAGATCGTGTTGCGCAGCGCGGCGATGGTCTCGTCCAGCTCGCCGGTGATCGAGTCGATCTTCTCTGCCGCCCGCTCGCCGTCCGGTCCCGGGGCGCAGAACCGCCGCAGCCCCTGCAGGCTCAGCCCCGCCGCGAAGAGCCGCTGGATCACCACGTCGTGGAGGTCCCGCGCGATCCGGTCGCGGTCGGTGAACACGAGCAGTTCCTCGCGCTGGCGGTGCTGCCGGGCCACCTGCAGCGCCAGCGAGGCGTAGGAGCAGAACACGGGCGCCATCTCGATGTCCACCGGGGCGAACGCCGGCTCCCCGTCCACGCGCCCGATCACCACGGCGCCGGCGTCCTGCCCGGGCTGGCCGCAGGGCACGACGAGGGCGTACCGCACCAGGGTGCCGGGGCCGAACACCTCGGGCCCGGGAAGCTCGAGCGTCTCGCCCGTGATCGAGACCTTGGCCGCGAGCGCGATCGCCGTGGCCCGCGCCGTCTCGTCGAAGCACTCCTTGCGGGAGCCCGCGACGGCCCGCCACTCGTGCCCCATCCCGGTGGACCGGGCCCGGGCGATGCCCGCGACCTGGGCGTCGGCGATGGCCACAGTCTGCTCGGCGATGAAGCCGCTGCCCGTCGTGAGGTCCTCGAGACCGAACAGCCTGCCCGCCACGTCCATGCTCGCCTCGCGCCAGCGCTGCCGCCGGCCGATGTCCGCGAAGAGCCGGGCGTTCTCGATCGCGACGCCGGCCGCGGCGGCGAGCGCCACCACGAGGTCCTCGTCCTCGGCGTTGAAGTCCTCGCCGTCGGCCTTCTCGGTCAGGTACAGGTTCCCGAATACCTCGTCGCGGACCCGGATCGGGACGCCGAGGAACGTCCGCATGGGAGGGTGCTCCGGGGGGAAGCCAAGGGAGTCCGCGTGGGCGCCGAGGTCGTGGAGGCGCAACGGGTGCGGATCGTGGATGAGGAGCCCGAGCACGCCGTGGCCGGTGGGCGCCGTCCCGATCCGCTGAACGGTCTCGTCGTCCATGCCGACCGTGAGGAAGTGGGTCAGGGCGGTCCCGTCGGAACCGATCACGCCGAGGGCCGCGTACTTGGCCCCCACAAGGTCCCGCGCGGACCTCACCACGCGGTCCAGGACGGCCTCGAGGGTGAGGTCCTCGGCGATGGAGACGACCGCTGCGAGAAGCCCCCGCATCCGTTCCTGGGTCTCGAGCAGCTCGTGGGCCCTTGAGACGAACTGACGGAGCAGGTCTTCGATCCGGCTCGCCGCGCTCCCAGGCAAGATTGATGCATCATCCATGGAAAGCTTCCACCGCCCCTCCCCCCACGCTCAGTATGCACGCGTGGATGCCGGCCCACCACCCTTGTGGCCCCGCATTCTGGACGCCCTCGGGACCAAAGACTCTCGCGCTCGCCGGGGGCGCGCCAGCAGAATCTGTGAGGAGCGGCATCGCCCGTCCCTCACCGCGACCGATGACCAGGAGCGCCCATGTCACACGCCCGTCAGGCCCTCGTCGTGCATCCGGCCGCGCCGGACATGACCGAGGCGCAGCGAACGGCCCTCAGCGAGTGCATTGACGCGGCGCTCGCCTGCAGCCAGGCCTGCACGACCGGTGCGGACAGCTGCCTCGAGGAGCCCGGGGTGGGCCACTTGACGCAGGTGATCCGGGCGCAGCTGAACTGTGCGGCGATCTGTTCCGCGTCCGCGCAGATCCTCTCCCGCTTCGGCTCGGACTTCGGCCCCACGCCGGCGTCCGTGCTGCGCGCGCTCGACGACGTGAGCGCACTGTGCGAGGACGTGTGCCGCGTGTACGCGGGCGCCTACCCGCACTGCCGGGTCACGGCCGACTCCTGCACCCGCGTCCGCGCGGCCGCCACGGCCATGCTCGCGCTGGACTGAGCCACGTGAGCGCGCCCGCCCGCCCGGGCACGGAGCTCGTGGTGGCGTTCGACGACGTCGGCATCGCCGACGTCCCGCGGGTCGGCGGGAAGAACGCCTCGCTCGGCGAGCTCACCCGGCACCTGGCCTCCGTGGGCGTGGCCGTCCCCGAGGGCTTCGCCACCACCGCGGACGCCTACCGCCTCTACCTCGACGCCGCGGGCATCCGTCCCACGATGGCCTCGCTGCTGACCGCATTCCGCGCGGGGCAGTCTGGTCTCAAGGCGACCGGCGCAGCCATCCGCGAACTCTTCCTCTCGGCTACCCTCCCGGAGACGCTCGCGACGGCGGTCGGCGCCGCCTACCGCGACCTCGCCGGCCGCGTGGGCCAGGAGCGGCCCGCCGTGGCGGTGCGCAGCAGTGCGACCGCGGAGGACCTGCCTGAGGCCAGCTTCGCGGGCCAGCAGGAGACCTTCCTCAACGTCTCCGGAGAGGACGAGCTGCTGGACGCGTGCCGCAGGTGCTTCGCCTCGCTGTTCACGGACCGGGCGATCACGTACCGCGAGCTGCACGGGATGGACCACCTTGACGTGGCGCTCTCGATCGGGGTGCAGCGCATGGTCCGTTCCGACCTCGCCGGCTCGGGCGTGATGTTCTCCCTCGACACAGAGTCCGGGTTCCCGCGCATGGTGGAGATCAGCGCCGCGTGGGGGCTGGGCGAGACGGTGGTTCAGGGTACTGTGAACCCGGACTCGTACGAGGTGTTCTCCCCGCTCGTGGCCGATCCGGGCCTGCGGCCGATCATCGGACGGACCGCCGGGGCCAAGGAGCACAAGCTCGTCTTCGCCCCCGGCGGCTCGGGGACGGTCCTGCTCGAGACCTCGGAGGCGGAGCGCGCCGCCTTCGTGCTCGACGACTCCGAGGTCCTCACGCTGGCACGCTGGGCCACCGCCGTGGCCGAGCACTACGGCCGGCCGATGGACATGGAGTGGGCCAAGGACGGCGAGACGGGCGAGCTCTTCATGGTCCAGGCCCGGCCGGAGACCGTGCAGGCCAAGCTCGGCGCGGGGACGCTGCGGGTGCACCGCCTCGACGGGACCGGGCCCGTCCTGGCCCGGGGCGCCGCGATCGGGGACGCCATCGCCGTGGGCGAGGCGTGCGTCATCGCGGACCCGTCCCAGATCGCAGGGTTCCGGGACGGCTCCGTGCTCGTCACCACCATGACCGATCCCGACTGGGTGCCCATCATGAAACGGGCCTCCGGCATCGTCACCGACCACGGTGGGCCCACGAGCCACGCGGCGATCGTGAGCCGGGAGCTCGGAGTCCCGGCCGTGGTGGGCACCGTGGACGGCACCTCGGCGATCGCCGACGGCGCGCCCATCACCGTCTCGTGCGCCCAGGGCGCCGAGGGCCTCGTGCTGGGCGGCAGGATTCCATTCACGGTGGAGGAGGCCGACGTCGGCGCCCTCCCCGCGACCCGCACGCACGTCATGGTGAACCTCGCCGACCCGTCCGCCGCCTTCCGCTGGTGGCGGCTCCCGGTGGCGGGCGTGGGGCTCGCGCGGATGGAATTCATCATCTCGAACCTCATCCGCGTCCACCCGATGGCGCTCGTGCACCCCGAGAAGGTCGCCGATGCCGGCGAGCGCGAGGAGATCGCGGCGCTGACCCGGGGGTACCGGGACCCGACGGAGTACTTCGTGGACCGGCTCGCGACCGGCATCGCGAAGATCGCGGCACCGTTCCATCCCGGCCCCGCGATCGTGCGGCTGAGCGACTTCAAGACCAACGAGTACGCGAACCTCCTCGGCGGGGCCGCGTTCGAGGAGGCCGAGGAGAACCCGATGCTCGGCTTCCGCGGGGCGTCGCGCTATCACGACGAGCGCTACCGGGAGGGGTTCGCGCTGGAGTGCCGGGCCCTGAAGAAGGCGCGCGAGGAGCTCGGGTTCGCCAACGTCGTCGTCATGGTCCCGTTCTGCCGGACCCCCGCGGAGGCCGACGCCGTCCTTTCCGCCATGGCGGAGCACGGCCTCGCGCGGGGCGAGAACGGGCTCAAGGTCTACATGATGTGCGAGATCCCCTCCAACGTAGTCCTCGCCGAGAAGTTCGCGGCCCGCTTCGACGGGTTCTCGATCGGCTCCAATGACCTCACCCAGCTCGTCCTCGGCGTGGACCGGGACTCCGCGCGCCTGGCGGCGCAGTTCGATGAGCGGGACGAGGCCGTCACCACGATGATCGCCGAGGCCATCCGCAAGGCGCACGCCGGCGGCATCCCGATCGGGATCTGCGGCCAGGGCCCCAGCAACCATCCGGACTTCGCGGAGTTCCTCGTCGGCGAGGGCATCGACTCGATCTCCCTCAATCCGGACAGCGTCCTGCGCACCGTCCCGATCATCGCGGCGGCCGAGGCCCGGCACGGCGGCCCGGGGGCAGGCCCCGGGCGCCAGGACGCGCAGCCGAACTAGCGGCGCCCTCCACCCACCAGTCTCCCCGTTTCGGGTACGCATCTCGTCGCCTTTTCCGGCTTTCGGGTACGCGTTGCCCGTCACCGGGGCCAACCGCAGGCGGCGGAGCCAGGGTCATGGGGGCCTTGGGTCCGCCGCCTGATCCATGCGACCCCCGCGTCACACGAGAGGTGACCCCGGATCCCCTAGGACCTGACCCCGGATCCCCCAGGACCTGACCCCGGGTCAGCCGAGACGTGACCCCGGGTCCCCCAGGACCTGACCCCGGGTCAGCAGGACGTGACCCCGGGTCAGCTGAGACATGACCCCGGGTTAGGTGAGACATGACCCCGGGTTAGGTGAGACGTGACCCCGGGGCACAGGAAGGTGGCCCCGCACCGCACAGACAGGCTGTGCGGCGCGGGGCCACCAGTTTCAGGCGGCGGTCCCAGCTGCTTGAGGCCGCTACCCGGACGCCAGGTCTCAGCCGCGCGTGACCTGGATCTTGGACGACGGCGGCGTCGGCGGCGTCGTGGGCACGGGCACCCGGACCTCGAGCACGCCGTCCTTGTAGGAGGCCGTGACCGAGTCGGCAGTCGCACCCTCGGGCAGGGGCAGGGTCCGGGAGAACGAGCCGTAGCGGAACTCACTGCGGTAGGAGCCCTTCGACTTCTCCTCGGACTTCTCCTCGCGGTGCGCGCTGATGTGGAGGGCACCGTCGGAGACGCTCACGTCGACGTCCTTCTCGGGGTCGATGCCCGGAAGCTCGGCCCGGACCACGAGCGAATCGCCGTCGCGCACCTCCTCGACCTTGATGGCTGCGCCCTGGCCGGCATCGCCCTCGAAGAGCCTCTCGATGAGCTCGAACGGCGTGCGGCGCGAGTCGAACCATCGGGTCAGTTCAGTCATCTCTGCTCACCTTCCTCCCTCGGCGGGGCTCCTTGCGGTCCCGCCGGAACCAGCCTCCCTCGCACCCGCGAAGGCCGGAAGGGCCTATGGTCCCCCCTGGGGCTAACCGGTGTTCCGCAGTCCCGCGGCCACGCCGTTGATGGTGATGAGCAGCGCCCGCTGCAGCTTCTCCGCGGTCCCCGGCCCCGCGCCGTCGTGCTCCCGGTCCGCCTCCTCGCCGGACGCCCCGGCCCGGAGCCGCCGCAGCAGCTCGACCTGCAGGTAGCTGATCGGGTCGAGGTACTGGTCCCGGATCTCGAGCGTCCGCTTGAGGGTCGGGGAGGCATCGAGCAGCTCCGACTCCCCCGTGAGCCGGCGCACCTCGGCGACGGTGAGCTCGAACTCGGCGCGGATCGCGTCGAAGAACCGGTGCAGGGCGGGCGGGACGAGCGTGGAGACGTAGTGCGAGGCGATCTCGAGGTCGGTCTTGGCCAGGGTCATCTCGACGTTGGAGATCACCGAGGCGAAGATCGGCCAGCGCGCGTACATCTCGCGCAGCTCGCGGTCCTTGCCCGCCTCCCGGGCCGCCCGCAGCCCGGAGCCGACGCCGAACCAGCCCGGGACGATCTGCCGCGACTGGGTCCAGCCGAACACCCAGGTGATGGCGCGCATGCCCTCGAGCCCGGGCAGCCCGTCCGAGGCAGGCTCGGCCTCCGGCCGGCGCGCCGGACGGGACCCGATGTTGAGCCGGCCGATCAGCTCCACCGGGGTCGAGGCCAGGAAGTAGGCGGGCAGGTCCGGATCGTCGATGAGCGTGCGGTACCGGGCGAACGCCGCGTCCGAGACCAGGTCCATGAGGGCGCTGAAGCGCTCGCGGTCGCTCAGGGCCGTGTGGGGGTCCCGGTGCAGCGCGGTGGCGCGCATGACGGCGGCGAGCGAGAGCTCGAGGCTCTCCCGCGCGAGGCCGGGCAGCGAGTACTTGTCGGAGATGACCTCGCCCTGCTCGGTGAACTTGATCTCGCCCTCGAGGACCCCGTTCGGCTGGGCCATGATGGCCTCGTACGTGGGCCCCCCGCCGCGGCCCACCGAGCCGCCCCGGCCGTGGAACAGCCGCAGCCGCACCCCGTGGCGCGCGGCGACGTCGCGCAGGTTCCGCTGGGCCTTGTGGATCTCCCACTGGCTCGTGAAGACGCCGGACTCCATGTTCGAGTCCGAGTAGCCGAGCATGACCTCCTGCACGTCCCCGCGCAGCCGGACGAGCTCGCGGTACGCCGGCTCGGACAGCAGCCCGTCCACGATCTCCGCCGCGTTGCGGAGCTCCTCGAGCGACTCGAGCAGCGGAGCGAACCCGATGTGCGAGTACGGCTCGTCCCCGAACAGGCGCACGAGCCCGGCCTCGCGGGCCAGGAGCGCGGCGGCCAAAACGTCGTCCGGGCCGCGGGTCACCGAGACGATGTACGTCTCGATGACGTCCGGGCCAAGGAGCCTGCGGGCCTGCCGGATGACGCGCATCGTCTCGTAGATCCTGCCGGCGTGCCCTGGCAGGACCACCGGGTGGCCGGAGAGCGGCCGCCGCGAGCCGAGCTCACGCCCCAGCACGCGCTGGCGCTCCGGACGCGGCAGCTCGAGGAACGGCCGGGGCAGCTCCCCGAGGGGGTCGAGCAGGAGCCCCACGGCCTCGTGGTGGTAGTCGGCGTGCTCGCGGATGTCGAGCGTGGCGAGGTGGAGCCCGAACGAGGCGAGGATGCGGCGGGCGGTGCCCAGCGCGCCGTCGGCCGCGAGCGGCGAGTGCGAGCGCAGGGAGCGCTCGACGACGTCGAGGTCCGCGGCGAGCTGGCCGGCGTTGACGTAGTCGCGGCCAGCCTCGTGGGGGGCGCCGGAGGCGACGCGGCGGCCGGTGTTGAGCAGCTTGGCCTTGATGCACGTCAGCTTGAGCCGGTAGGGCTCGTGGGCGTTGAGCTCGAGGACGCGGGGGTCGAGGGAGGGGAGCCGGTCCAGGTCCTCGCGGATCGACTCCTCGAGCTCGGGCCCCACGTGGGTGAGGTCGGTCGAGTTCGACAGGGAGCTGATGAGCTCGTCGACCACGCCGACGGCGATCCGCACCGCGGTCTGGTTCTGCAGCCCCAGGATCTCCCGGGTCACCTCGGGGGTCACGTTCGGGTTGCCGTCCCGGTCCCCGCCGATCCAGGAGCCGAACCGCAGCGGCACGCGGCCCGGCGGGAGCGTGACCCCGTGCTCGGCGAGGAGGTCGGCGAGCTCGTCGAGGACCGCGGGCAGCGCGCCGGTGAGGATCTCGCCCAGGTAGTACACCGCGTTGCGGGCCTCGTCGAGGGGCGCCGGGCTCACGAGGCGGACCTCGTCGGTCTGCCACATCTGGTCGATGATCTCCGCGAGGCGCCGGTCCTGCCGGCGGCGCAACGCCGAGCCCTCGGCGGCAGGCACCTCGAGGATGCGGTCGATCGCCCGCAGCTTGTCCAGCACCGAGCGGCGCGTGGCCTCCGTGGGATGGGCGGTGAAGACGGGACGGACGTCGAGCGAGTCCACCGTCTGCTGGAGGGCCTCGGCGCCGGCCTGCTCGGCGATGTCCCGGACCGCGGCGGCCAGCCACCCGGCGTCGTCCGGCCTCTCCCCCAGCTCCCGCACCCGGTGCAGCTGCTCGGCCGCGTTCGCCAGGTGGAAGTAGAAGGCGAAGGCGCGCACGAGCTCGGTCGCCTGCTCGAGCGGCAGGGAGGCGAGCAGCTCGCGGACCTGCGCGGCGACGTCGGCCGCGTTCCACGGGCCGAGCGCGCCCGCCCCGCCGCGCGCGGCCTCCTTCGACTCCTTGGTCAGCAGCCGCACCTCCTCGACGAGGCGCAGGAGCCCCGGGCCGTGCTGGCGGACGAGGGACTCGCCGAGCAGCGTCGAGACGCGCCGGACGTCGGCGCGCAGCTCCGCGGCGGGGGCGGCGTCCTCGGGCGGCGTGGCCGCGGGATCTGGGGCGTCGGCAGACGCGGGCATGGCACTCCAGAGGCTAGGTTTCCAGCGCGAGGATACCCTTGAAAGGTGATGAAATCCCCCTTGCCCGTGCGCGACGGCGTCAACGCGACGCGCCTGCGCCTGCCGGCCGAGGGGCCCTGGGGGACGGCGCTGGACTACATGCTCCACCGCTGGGGCCACATCGACCCCGAGGGGATCCTGGCGAGGTTCGACGGCGGGGAGATCGTCGGGATGGACGGCTCGCCCCTGCACCGGGGTACCCCGCTCGAGGAGCACACGTTCATCTGGTACTACCGCACGCTGCCCCCGGAGGAGCGCCTGCCGGTGGAGATCTCCGTGCTGCACCGCGACGAGCACCTGCTCGTGGCGGACAAGCCGCACTTCCTCCCCACGACCCCGGGCGGCGCCTACATCCAGGAGTCCGCGCTCGTGCGGCTGCGCAACGCCCTCGACCTGCCCGACCTCATCCCCATGCACCGCCTGGACCGCATGACCGGCGGGGTGCTGCTGTTCTCGGTGAATCCGGCCACCCGCGGGAAGTACCAGGTCCTCTTCGAGCGCCGGGCCGTGCGCAAGGAGTACGAGTGCGTGAGCGCGCTGGACCCCTCCGGCTCTGGCGCCGGAGCGCACGACGCCGGGTGGGCGGCCGAGCGGTTCGCCGCACCCGTCGTGGTGTGCAACCGCATGGAGAAGCGGCGCGACTACCTCCTGGCCTCGGTGGTGGACGGCCAACCCAACGCTGAGACCCGTGTGAGCCTGGAGCGCGTGGGCGGCCCGGCGGACGCGCCGCGGGCCCTGTTCCGGCTCGAGCCGCACACCGGCAAGACCCACCAGCTGCGCGTGCATCTGGCCGGGCTCGGGGCCGGGATCATGCACGATCCGTTCTACCCGGTGCTGCTGGACCAGGCCCCGGACGACTACGCGCGCCCCCTCCAGCTCCTCGCGCGCGGGATCCGGTTCCGGGACCCCCTCACCGGTCGTGACACCGAGTTCCGCAGCCGGCTCTCCCTGCAGGAAGCCCCTGCCTGAGCCCGCAGCCCGGTCCCGGAAGGCGCACACTGGTGGCATGCAGATCGACATCGTCGAAGGCGACATCACCACGCGCCGGGTCGACGCGATCGTCAACGCCGCCAACTCCTCCCTGCTCGGCGGAGGGGGCGTGGACGGGGCGATCCACCGGGCCGCGGGCCCTGAGCTCCTCGAGGCGTGCCGCGACCTCCGCCAGACGCGGCTGCCCGGTGGCCTGCCCGTGGGCGAGGCCGTGGCGACCCCGGGGTTCCGGCTGCCGGCGTCCTGGGTGATCCACACCGTCGGCCCGAACTGGCACGCGGGCCAGCGGGACCCCGCGCTGCTGGCCTCGTGCTTCTCCGAGAGCCTCGCGGTGGCCCGCAAGCTCGGTGCGGCTTCCGTGGCGTTCCCCGCGAT
Source organism: Sinomonas sp. RB5 (assembly GCF_054063535.1). Taxonomy (NCBI): domain Bacteria; kingdom Bacillati; phylum Actinomycetota; class Actinomycetes; order Micrococcales; family Micrococcaceae; genus Sinomonas; species Sinomonas sp. RB5. Next base: position 16,661 of record NZ_JBSSGJ010000014.1, on the reverse strand, counting down.
CTCGGCGGGGATCTACGGCTGGGACCGGGACGTGGTGGCCTCCACCGCCATCGAGGCCGTCCGGGCCGCGGACCCCGGGACCGTGGAGCGGGTCGAGTTCGTGCTCTTCGGCGCGACGACGGCCGCGGCCTTCGCCGCCGCGCTGCACCGGGCGGGCTGACGGGCACAACGACACAACTCAGGGTCGGATCGGGCTCTCAGCGGCCGGATTGGGCCGCGAGTTGTGTCGATCTGCCCGGCTACACCGGGATCCAGGCCCCGCGGCGGCGGCGGAGCACCTGGAGCCGGCCGGTGGTGGCGACGTCCTCGACTGCGTCCTGCAGGACCAGGGCCGCCCGGCGTGCGGCCGCGACCTCGGCCTCGTCGTTCTCCGCCTCGACGAGGAACCGCAGCGTGATCTGCGGAACCCCGCGGACCACGTCGATCTGGTGGGCCTCGACGTGGTGGAGGGAGCCGAGGGCCTCGCGGGCGGCGTCCATGACCCGCTCCGGCGGCTGGCCGGGGCGCAGGCCCGTGATCTGGAGGACGGCGCGGTAGCTGGGCATGGGGCCCACCGTACCGAAGCCCGAGGGTGTCCGCCGACGGGGATCTGCGGAACACTGGATCCGTGAGGACCCGCCCGTTGCCCTGCCCCCGGCCCGCGGCGGGGGCGCGTCCGGCGCGGGCGCCGCGGTGAACGCCTGGGGCGCCCTGCTCCTCGGCCTCGTGCCGGTCGTGGCCGCGGACGTGTTCTTCCCCCTGGTCCCCGCCGAGGTCGCGGTCGCAACGGCCGGCTCGCTCGCCGCCGAGGGCCACGTGGACTTCACCTCCGTGGTGGTCCTCTCGGCGCTCGGCTCCTGGGTGGGCGACGTGGCGATGTACCTGCTCGTCAAACACAGCCTGAGCCCGTTCGTGGACCGGTGGCGCTGGGGCCGGCGGCTGCACGCGGGCACCCACGAGGCGCTGGACCAGCTCGGCCGGCTGGGGGCCTTCGTCGCCATCGCGGGCACCCGGTTCCTCCCCGGCGGCCGCCTCGCCTCCACGGCCGCGGCGGGGATGTCCCAGATCCCGTCCCGCGGGTTCCTCATCGGGGACGCGATCGGCGGGCTGCTCTGGTCGGTGTGGATGGCGGGCGTCGGCTTCGTGACGAACACGACGACGGACCTGCCGTTCTGGGCGTCCGCCCTCGTCAGCGCCGGCGCGAGCTTCCTCCTGGCCTCCGCCTTCGCGGCCGTCCTCGCCCGGCGCCGGCGGCGGCGCGGCGCGGACGGCGCAGCGGTCAGCCGAACAGGTCGGCGGCCTTCATGAGCGTCGTCGCGACCCCGTAGAGGAGCGGCAGGCCGACGAGGATCCAGCCGAGGGCAAGGCGTGCGGTCTTCATGTCAGTTCTCCTGGGCGGTGCGGGCCGGGACGGGCTCGGCCTCGTGGAATCGTGCGTCGACGGGCTTGATGAGCAGGTTCGCCACGAACCCGACCACGAGCAGGCCCACCATGATCAGCAGCGCGGGCTGGTAGGCCGCCGCGGTGAGCTTGCCGGGCGTGCCCTGGGCGTCGAGCACGCCGTTGACGATCAGCGGCCCCACCACCCCGGCGGCGGACCAGGCCGTGAGGAGGCGCCCGTGGATGGCGCCCACCTCGAGGGTCCCGAAGAGGTCCCGCAGGTACGCGGGCGCCGTGGAGAACCCGCCGCCGTAGAACGAGATGATGACGAACGCGAAGAGCACGAACAGGGCGGTGGATGTGTGCCCGGCGAAGGCCAGCAGCACGTAGAGCACGGCCCCCACGCCGAGATAGCCCATGTACATGCGCTTGCGGCCGATCGCGTCCGAGGTCGCGGACCAGACGAAGCGGCCCGCCATGTTGCCGATCGACAGCAGCCCCACAAACCCCCCGGCCACGGACGCCGCGACGAGCGACTTCCCTCCCGGCTGCCGGAAGAAGTCCTGGATCATCGGTGCGGCCTGCTCGAGGATGCCGATCCCGGCCGAGACGTTGCAGAACAGGGCCGTCCAGAGGAGCCAGAACTGGGGGGTCCTGATCGCGTTCGAGGCGCGGACGTTGGCCGTGGTGATGAGCGCATGGGTGCGCACCGAGGCCGGGTCGAAGCCCGCGGGAGCCCACCCGGGCGGCGGGACCTTGATGGTGAACGCGCCGAAGAGCATGTACGCGAAGTAGACCACGGCGAGCGTGAGGAACAGCTTGCCCACGGCGTCGCCGCTCGCGACCCCGCCGGGTGCCGCGGAGGCCGGGTCGTAGGCATTCAGCAGCGCGGTCGAGAGCGGGCTCGCGATGAGCGCGCCTCCGCCGAACCCCATGATGGCCAGGCCGGTCGCGAGGCCGGGGCGGTCCGGGAACCACTTGATGAGGGTCGAGACGGGCGAGATGTAGCCGATCCCGAGGCCGATCCCGCCGATCACCCCATACCCGAGGTAGACCAGCCACAGCTGGCGGGTGAAGATGCCGGCCGCGCCCACGAGGAAGCCGCCCGCCCAGAACACCGCGGCCACGACCATGGCCTTGCGCGGACCGTTGCGGTCCACCCAGGTGCCCATGATCGCCGCCGAGAGGCCGAGCATCACGATCGCCACCGAGAAGATGACCCCGATCTCCGTCAGGCTCGCCCCGAAGTGCTTCACGAGCGCGGTCTTGTACACGCTCGTGGCGTACGCCTGGCCGATGCACAGGTGCACCGCGAGCGCCGCGGGTGGGATGAGCCACCGGTTGAATCCTTCTCGGGCAACGCTGTGCTCGCGGTCGAGCCACGCCATCGGGTCCTCCTGTCCGCGACCGGCGGGGCCGGCCGTTCCACGCACACGCTAATGCTCCGCGAGTGGCTTTCGTCACTTTTGCGCCGAGCGGTAGCTGCGGTGCGACGAACGGCTCGGCCGCCCCGCGCCGTCGTGCGCCGCCGCGCGCCGTCATGCGCCGATATCCTTGGACCGTGACCCTGACCGACTCCCTGCTCGGCTTCGCCGCGATCGCTGCGCTCATCACCGTCATCCCCGGCACGGACACGGCGCTCGTGCTGCGCTACACGCTCAGCCAGGGCCGCCGCCATGCGTACACCGCCGCGCTCGGCATGATCACGGGCGCGTTCGTGTGGGGCGCGGCCGCGGCCACGGGCGTCTCGGCCCTGCTCGCCGTCTCGGAGGCCGCATACGACGTGCTGCGCATTGCCGGCGCGGCGTACATGGTGTGGCTCGGCATCGGCCTGTGGCGGGCCTCGCTCGCGCGGCGCGACGGCGAGCTGCCGCCCGGCGCGCTGCCCCACCACAGCCTGGAGCCGCTGCGGAAGGCGTGGGCGAAGGGCCTGGTCTCCAACCTGCTCAATCCCAAGTACGGCATGTTCTGCGTCGCCGTCATCCCCCAGTTCCTCGTCCCCGGGGTGCCGCCGGTGGCCATGGGGCTGATGCTCTCGGTCGTGGCGAACGCGGAGGCGCTCATCTGGTTCCTCGCGATCGTGGCGGCCGCGCAGTTCTTCGGGCGCTGGCTGAACGGGGCGACGTTCCGGAAGTGGATCGACCGGGTGACCGGCACGGTGCTGGGCGCGTTCGGCGTGGTGGCCGTCCTGGAGCTGCGCCGCGCCTGAGCGGGAATACGCGGCCCCGCCGTGGCATTGTCGTGGGCATGACTGACTCCCCCGCCGTCGACCCCCAGCTCGCGCGCTGGCAGCGCTTCCGCGAGAACCGGAACAAGGCCCTCGCCGCCGAGCACGGCTGGCTCACGCTGACCTCGTTCCAGTGGCTCGAGTCCACGCCGTCGCCGGTCGAGGTGGTCCCGGGGCTGTGGTCCGTCGCCACCGAAGGCGGACGCACGACGGCGGTGCTCACCGCGGGCGCCGACGAGGGCCTGGTCTTCGCGGACTCGGGCGACCCCGTGGACGGCACGTACACCGCGGAGCTCGCGGACGAGGAGTCGCTGGACTGGGTGCTGTACGGCACGGTCCTGGTTGAGCTGGCGGTGCGCGGGGACCGGTACGCGATCCGCACGCGGGACTCCGCCTCCCCCACCCTGACCGGGTTCACCGGGGTGCCCGTGTTCGACTACGCCCCCGAGTGGGTCATCGACGCGCGCTGGGAGCCGTACCCCGAGCCCCGCGACGTGCCGATCGCCACGGCGAACCCGCTCGTGGACGGGGTGCACCGCTCGGCCGGCGAGGTGGTCTTCCGCCGGCACGGCCACGAGTACCGGCTCCAGGCCGAGCAGGGCAGCCTGGGCGGGCTGACCATCACGTTCCACGACGAGACCAACGGCCGGACCACCGACGACTGGCGCAAGGTCGAGACCCCGCGGCCCCGCCCCGACGGGTCCGTGGTGCTCGACTTCAACCGGGCGATCAACTACCCGAGCGCGTTCACGGCGTACGGCACCTGCCCCATGCCGGTGCGCGGGAACTCGCTGGACCTCGCCGTCGAGGCCGGGGAGAAGACGCCTGAATCCGCCTGACCGGGCAGACGTGACTCCTCAAGCCCGCGGACGTGACTCCTCAAGCCCGCGGACGTGGCTCCTCAACGGGATTCGGAGGACGGAGGGTCAGGCGATGGCCGAGACCCCGGTGATGTCGCGGCCGGCGATGAGCGCGTTGACCTCGTACGTGCCCTCGTAGGTGAAGATCGCCTCGGCGTCGGCGAAGACCTTGGCCATCGCGTAGTCGGCGAGGATGCCGTTCCCGCCCAGGATCCCGCGCCCGAGCGCCACGGTCTCGCGCATCCGCGCCGTCGCCCACGCCTTCGCGAGCGCAACGCGGGCCATGGTGGCCCGGCCCTCGGACTGGAGGGCGGCGAGCTCGGCGAGCATGGCCATCGAGGCGGTCGCGTTGCCGAGCATCGTCACGAGCTGCCCCTGGACCATCTGGAACTTGGCGAGCGGGCGGCCGAACTGCTCCCGCTCGAGGGCGTAGGCCCTGGCCACGTCGAACGCCGCGAGCTGCTGCCCCACGGCCTGCCAGGCGACGAGCCGGCGGGAGCCCAGGAGCATGGTGCGGGCGTCGTCGAACGAGGAGACCCGTGCGAAGCGGTCGGCCTCGGGCACCCGCACGCCGTCGAAGACGAGGTCCGCGTTCTGCACGGTCCGCAGCGCTGTCTTGTGCTCGATCCGCGTGCGCGTGAGCCCGGGCGCGGTCCCGGGCACGATGAAGGCACGCACGGCACCCTCCGAGGGTCCGCCGGCCTCACGGGCCCACACGAGGAGATGGTCGGCGAAGGTGCCGTTGCCGATCCAGCGCTTCGCGCCGTCGAGCACCCAGGAGTCCCCGTCGCGGCGGGCCGAGAGGGTCAGCCCGCCGGCGACATCGGAGCCGTGCCCCGGCTCGGTCAGCGCGAAGGCGCCGGTGGTGCGCAGCGAGACGGCGTCGTCGAGGTAGCGGGGGCGCTGCTCGGCCGTCCCGAACTCGTACAGGCCCTCGACGAAGAGGTCGTGGTGGACCATGAAGAAGGTCGCCATCGAAGTATCGGCCCGCGTGAGCTCGGCGATGACCAGCCCGGTGAACAGCCGCGAGTAGCCGTGCCGGTGCGGGGTGGAGAGCCCCAGTGCCGCGAGCCGGGGCAGCACGTGGTGCGGGAACTCCTCCCGCTCCCACCAGCCCACGGCGTGCGGGGCGATCTCCGCGGCGGTGAACTCGCGCAGCTCGGCGAGCTTGGCCCGCTCGCGGGGCTCGAGGCGCCGCTCGAGATCGTAGTAGTCCGCGGCGGGCAGCTCCCCGGCGCGCGGGGCGCCGGGGGCCAGGGCGGTCACTTGGGGGCCATCCGGATGGCGCCGTCGAGGCGGATGGTCTCCCCGTTGAGCATCGCGTTGTCCACGATGTGCGCCACGAGGTTGGCGTACTCGGCCGGCCGGCCGAGCCGCGCGGGGTGCGGGACCTGCGCCCCGAGCGAGGCCTGGGCCTCCTGGGACAGTCCGGCCATCATGGGCGTTTCGAAGATGCCCGGCGCGATGGTCACGACCCGGATGAGCGAGCGGGCGAGCTCCCGGGCGATCGGCAGGGTCATCGCGTGCACGCCGCCCTTGGACGCTGAGTAGGCGGGCTGGCCGATCTGCCCGTCGAACGCGGCCACCGAGGCCGTGTTGACGATCACCCCGCGCTCGGGGCCGCCGAGCTCGGTCGCGACGGGCTCGGTGGCGGCCATCGCCTCGGCCGCGAGCCGGATCACGTTGAACGTGCCGATGAGGTTCACGCGGACCACCCGCTCGAACTGCTCGAGCGGCAGCACGCCCTCGCGCCCGAGGACCTTGCCCGGTGTCGCGATTCCCGCGCAGTTCACCACGACCCGCAGCGGGGCGAGCTCTCCCGCACGCACGACGGCGGCCCTCACCTGGGCCTCGTCGGTCACGTCCGCGGGGGCGAAGGCGGCGTGGTCCCCGAGCTCGGCGGCGAGGGCCTCGCCCGCACTGCCGGGCAGGTCGACGAGCAGCACGGCGGCGCCCTCGGCGTGCAGCCGCCGTGCCGTCGCGGCGCCCAGGCCGGATGCCCCTCCCGTGATCAGCGCTGCCGTCCCCTGAAGCTCCATGGACCCTCCCAGTTAATCGCCGCTAACTGGGAGCATCCTAGCCCATGCCTGTGACCGGGGTCACGGCGCTCGCGCCGCTAGGGTGGGGCCATGGATCCGACCACGTGGGCGGAGCGCGCCCAAGCCGCTGCGGAGAGCGTCAACGGGGGCTTCGGCCATCGCGTCCTCGGCGCGGTCCCCGGCACCTGGATCGCCTCGGTGGTCCGGCCGTCCCAGCGGGTCAGGGCTCCGTGGGCGCCGTGGCACTACTGGTGGCAGGCCCATTACCTGGACTGCCTCGTGGACGCGGCGGAGCGCCGGCGCACCGAGAGCGGAGGGGAGCCGCGGGAGCTCGCCCTCGCCCGGGACCTCCTGGCTGGCATCCGCGTCCGCAACGGGCTCCGGTACCGGAACTGGTTCTACGACGACATGGCCTGGCTCGCGCTCGCCGCGGACCGGCTCGGCCGCCTGCAGGACCAGCAGGGAAGGGCCGGCGGCACCTTCCCCGCCGCCGGCGCCGCTGTGCGGGAGCTCGCGCGCGAGCTCGCCTCCGCCGACACGGACGACCTCGGCGGCGGGCTCTTCTGGAACACGCGCCGGCGCTACAAGAACACCGCCTCCACCGCCCCCGGCGCACTGTTCTTCGCCCGCACGGGCGAGCGCGGCCGCGCGCAGCACCTCGTCGACTGGCTCGACGCGAGGCTCCTCGATCCGAACCAGGGCCTCTACCTCGACGGCCTCAACCTCACGGCGGACGGGTCGGGCGAGCTCGTGCGGGATGTCTGGACGTACAACCAGGGCCCCGTCCTCGGGGCGCTCCTCGAGCTCGGCGGCGCCGACAACCTCGCCCGCGCGGACGCCCTCGTGGAGGCGGTGGCGGAGCACCTCACCGTCGAGGTGGCGCACGACGGCGGCCGGGGCCGCGCGCTGCGGGGCGACGGCGGCGGGGACGGCGGCCTCTTCATGGGCATCCTCGCCCGCTACCTAGCGCTGGCGGCCTGCGACCCGCGCCTGCCGCACGCCGCGCGGAGCACCGCCCGCGGGCTCGTCACCGCCACGGCCGAGGCCCTGTGGGCGGGCGCCGAACTGCGGGCGCGGCAGCACCGGAGCCCCGGGGGCGGTGCCTGGTGGACGTTCCCGCAGCGGCCCGGGGAGGCGGCGCGGGACGCGTACCCCGCCGGCAGCCGTGTGGAGCTGTCCACCCAGCTGCAGGCCTGGATGGTCCTCGAGGGCGCCCGCAGAGTCACATCCGGGGATTAGCGAAGCTCGAGGTTGCGTAATTGACGTGAGATGCGTCACATTATGGGGAGAAACGGCGGCACCTTAGGTGTGGCTAACCTACAGTCGATCGTGACGTCACCCGACGACGCCAGCCGGCGGCGCCGTCGACCACCGCTCCTGTGACCCCACGAAAGGGAAGCTTTCGATGAAGCTCCGACCCCGCGCCCTCGCTGGCCTCGCCCTGGTCGCCGCGACCTCGCTCGGCCTCGCCGCCTGCGGATCCTCGGCCCCCGGCACATCCTCGGCCTCCGGCGACAAGGGCACCATCACGGTCTACAACGCCCAGCACGAGTCCCTCACGAAGGAGTGGATCGACGCGTTCACGGCGGAGACCGGCATCAAGGTCAACTACCGCCAGGGCGACGACACCGAGATGTCGAACCAGATCATCCAGGAGGGGCCCGCCTCCCCCGCGGACGTCTTCCTGACCGAGAACTCCCCCGCGATGACCCAGGTGGAGAATGCGGGCCTCTTCGCGGACATCGATCCGGCCACCGCCGCGCAGGTCCCCGCCGAGTACCGGCCCTCCACCAACAAGTGGATCGGCATCGCGGCGCGCTCCACGGTGTTCGCCTACAACAAGTCCAAGGTCTCCCAGGACAAGCTGCCCAAGTCCCTCATGGACCTCCAGAACCCCGACTGGAAGGGCCGCTGGGCCGCCTCGCCCTCCGGCGCGGACTTCCAGGCCATCGTCTCCGCCATGCTCCAGCTCAAGGGCGAGGACGCCACGAAGGCCTGGCTCCAGGCGCTCAAGGACGGCGCCAAGACCTACAAGGGCAACTCGACCGCGATGAAGGCCGTCAACAGCGGCGAAGTGGACGGCGCTGTCATCTACCACTACTACTGGTTCGGCGACCAGGCCAAGACGGGCGAGAACTCCAAGAACGTCGGCCTCGAGTACTTCAAGAACCAGGACCCGGGCGCCTTCGTCTCCGTCTCCGGCGGCGGCGTGCTCAAGTCATCCAAGAACCAGGCCGCCGCGCAGGAGTTCCTCAAGTTCATCACCGGCAAGAAGGGCCAGGAGGTCCTGCAGAAGGGCGCCTCCTACGAGTACGCCGTGGGCTCCGGCGTTCCGTCCAATGACAAGCTCGTGCCCCTCGACCAGCTCCAGGCGCCCAAGATCGACCCGGCCAAGCTCAACTCGCAGAAGGTCAACGACCTCATGACCGCAACAGGACTCCTCTAGACCTTGGAATCCGCTCCAGCCACCGCCCTCGCCGTCGCCGGTCTCCCGGTGCCGGGCGAGGCGACCCCGACGGCGGGCGAGGGCAGGCGCCCCCGCCCGCCCTTCGGCGTCGTCCTCGCCGCCTGCCTCGTCGCCGCTGCGTCGCTGATCCCGCTCGGGTTCGTGGCGTTCATGACCGTCACCACCGGCTGGGACACCGCCACGGAGCTCATCTTCCGGGGGCGCACGTTCGAGCTGCTCGGCAACACGCTCCTGCTCACGCTCATCACCGTGCCGCTGTGCATCGTGCTCGGGGTGGGCGGGGCGTGGCTCGTGGAGCGGACCGCGCTGCGGGCCCACCGGGTCTGGGCTGTGGCCCTGGCGGCGCCGCTGGCGATCCCCGCGTTCGTGAACTCCTACGCGTGGGTCTCCGCGGTGCCGCGGCTCGAGGGCCTCTTCTCCGGCGTCCTCATCGCCACTCTCTCCTACTACCCGCTCGTGTACATCCCCGCCGCTGCCACGCTCTCCCGCCTGGACCCGGCGATCGAGCAGTCGGCCGCCTCGCTGGGGCTCGGCGCGTGGCGGACGTTCTTCCGCGTGGTGCTGCCGCAGCTGCGGATCGCGGTCTCCGGCGGGGCGCTGCTCGTGGCGCTGCACCTGCTCGCCGAGTACGGCGCCTTCGCGATGATCCGCTTCGACACGTTCACCACGGCGATCATGGAGCAGTACCGGTCCACCTTCAACGGCGCCGCGGGCACCATGCTCGCCTCCGTCCTCGTCACGGTCTGCCTCGTGCTGCTCGTGGCCGAGGCGCGGGCGCGCGGCAACGCCCGCTACGCGCGCATTGGCTCCGGCGCCCAGGCCACCCCCACGCGGCTCGCCCTCGGGACCTGGCAGCTTCCCGCGCAGCTGGCGCTGCTCGCCCTCGCGGTCCTCGCTGTGGGGGTCCCGCTGTGGATGAGCGTCACGTGGGCGGCCCAGGGCGGAGCGGACGTCTGGCAGACCTCGGACCTCGCGGGGGCGCTCGGCTCGAGCCTGTGGCTCGGGCTGCTCGGCGCGATCGTCACCACCGTGGTGGCCTTCCCCCTCGCGTTCCTCGCCGTCCGGTTCCCGGGCTGGCTCTCGCGCGGCCTCGAGCTGTCCAACTACGTCACGAGCTCGATGCCGGGGATCGTCCTCGCGCTCGCCTTCGTCACGGTCGCGCTGCGGGTCATCCCGGGCGTCTACCAGACCACGGGCCTGCTCGTGGCCGCCTACGTGCTGCTCTTCCTCCCGCGCGCCCTCGTGAACCTGCGGGCCGGCCTTGCGCAGGCGCCCAAGGAGCTCGAGGAGGCCGCCCAGGCCCTCGGGAAGGCACCGCTGCTCGCGTTTGTCCGCGTCACCCTGCGGCTCGTGGCCCCGGCGGCGGCCGGCGGCGCAGCGCTCGTGTTCCTCGCCGTCGTCAACGAGCTGACGGCCACCCTGCTCCTCTCCCCGTTGGGCACCAAGACGCTCGCCACCGAGTTCTGGGCCCTGACGAGCGAGATCGACTACGTCAGCGCGGCGCCGTACGCACTCGTGATGATCGCGCTCTCCGCCCCGATGACGTACCTGTTGTTCCAGCAGTCCAAGAAAGCAGCCGGACAGTGACCGAACAGAACCCCACGCCCACCGCGGCGGCCCGCTTCCCCAGCCCGCGGGTGGCCCCGCAGATCGCCCAGACGGCGGACCACCACCTCGACATCGAGGAGGTCACCAAGGACTTCGGGCGCCAGCAGGTGCTCAAGGGCATCAACCTCTCCGTGGCCCGGGGCGGGACCACCGCGATCGTGGGCCCGAGCGGCTCGGGCAAGACCACCCTCCTGCGCCTCATCGCCGGGTTCGAGGCCCCGGACACGGGCCGGATCCTCATGGACGGCAAGGAGGTCGCCGGCAGCACCTGGGTGCCCGCGCACCGGCGCAACATCGGCTACGTCGCGCAGGACGGCGCCCTGTTCCCGCACCTGTCGGTCGGGCAGAACGTCGCGTTCGGCCTGGACCGGGAGAAGTTCCGGGGCCGCAAGGCGGTCCAGGAGCGGGTCGACGAGCTGCTGGACATGGTGGCCCTCGACCCCGCCTACGCCAAGCGCCGCCCCCACCAGCTCTCCGGCGGGCAGCAGCAGCGGATCGCCCTCGCCCGGGCCATGGCGTGCGAGCCCGAGGTCATGCTCCTGGACGAGCCGTTCTCCGCGCTCGACGCCGGCCTCCGGGTCGCGACGCGCCGCGCGATCGGCAGGGTCCTGCACCAGGCGGGGGTCACCACCATCCTCGTCACGCACGACCAGGCCGAGGCCCTCTCCTTCGCCGACCAGGTCGCCGTGATGCGCGGCGGCCGGCTCGCCCAGATCGGCAACCCGTTCGTCGTCTACACCCGCCCCGCGGACCGCGCCACGGCCGAGTTCCTCGGCGACGCCGTCATCCTCGACGCCTGGCTCGAGGGCTCCCTCGCGATGTGCTCCCTCGGCGCGATCCCCGTGCGCCGCCCGCCCGCGCAGGGCCGCGTGCAGATCATGCTGCGGCCCGAGCAGATCCGCGTCGCCGCGGACTCCCGCATCCACGGCACCGTGCTCGACTGGGACTACTTCGGCCCCGAGTCCTCCGTGCGCATCAAGCTGCCCGAGCGGCCCGCGGACCCGCGCATCCCCGGCGGCGGCGAGATCATCACCATCCGCCATTGGAACGCCGCCATGGCCCGGGCCGGGATGGACCTCGCCCTGAAGGTCATCGGCGAGGGCGTGGCCTTCCCCATCGACTGACCCTCCTCCGCGCCTCCGGCCTCCGGCCTCCGGTTTCGGGTACGCATCTCGTCGCCCTTCCGACGTTTCGGGTACGCATCTCGTCGCCCTTCCGCCGTTTCGGGTACGACGGCGACCGCCCGCCTCCCGCGGGCGGCCCACCCGAGGCGAGCCGGCGGCGTAGTGCGCGGGACTACGCTGAACGCATGGCCGACGACGTCACCCCCGCCACCCGCTGGGTCCGCAGCTCCGCCCTCACCCGGTACCGCCTCGCCCCCAACCCCGGGCCCATGAGCCTGGACGGGACCAACTCCTACGTGATCGCGGCGCCCGGCTCGGACTCGGTCGTGGTCGTGGACCCGGGCCCCCTCGATGCCGAGCACCTGGCCGAACTGGCGGGCGCCGGGCGGGTCGAACTCGTGGTCCTCACGCACCACCACCCGGACCACACGGAGGCTGCCGAGGAGTTCCACCGCATGACCGGGGCCCCGGTGCGCGCACGCGACGCCGCGCTGTGCCTCGGCGCGGACCCGCTCGACGACGGCGAGCGCCTCGAGGCGGCCGGGGTGCGGATCGAGGTCCTCGCCACCCCGGGCCACACCGCGGACTCGATCTGCCTGGCGCTCCCCGACGACGGCGAGCACGGCGCGGTGCTCACGGGCGATACGATCCTGGGCCGCGGCACAACGGTGATCGTGTTCCCCGACGGGCGGCTCGGCGACTACCTCGCGACCCTCCGCCGGCTCGAGGCCCTGGGCTCGGCCACGGTCCTGCCCGCCCACGGGCCGGTGCTCCCCGACCTCGCGGGGATCGCGCGCGCCTACCTCGCCCACCGCGAGGAGCGGCTCGACCAGGTGCGGGCGGCCCTCGCGGCCCTGGGCGCGGACGCGACGGTCGCCCAGGTGACCGACGCCGTGTACGCGGACATCGAGCCCAGCGTGCGCCGCGCCGCCGAGAACTCGGTCGCCGCGCAGCTGGACTACCTGCGCGGGTAGCCGCCGGGAGCCGGGCGGTCAGAACCGGCCGGGCGCCTCAGAACAGGCTGAACTGCGAGAACTCGCCGGTGGCTGGGCCGATGTCCGCCCGGACCTCGTCCACCCGGCCGGGCGCCTCGTCGGACCGGAGCCAGGCCAGCAGCGCCTCGACATCCTCGCGCGCCCCCTCGGCGACCACCTCGACCGTCCCGTCGGCGTGGTTCCCGGCCGAGCCCACGAGGCCGAGCCGCTCCGCCTGTCCGAGTGTCCGGAACCGGAACCCGACCCCCTGCACCATCCCGTAGACCGTGGCGCTGAGCCGGGCCTCGGGGGCCTCAGAGGTGCCGGACTGGCTGCGCGGGCTGCGGCGCCGGAAGATCGACATGCCTCAAGTGTCCGCCGCGGCACGGGACGCCGCCAGCGCGGCGGGGCCCCTGGCGCCGTCCGGCGTCCGGAGCGCGTCCACCCACAGCACCGCCGCGAGCACGATCGCCCCGAGCGAGAAGGACGCGGCAACGTCCGTGAGCCAGTGGCGGCCCAAGTAGAGGTCGCTCGCGGCCACGGCCAGGACGAGCAGCGCCGCGGCCAGGGCGGCGAGGGGCAGGCCGCGCGTGCTGACGCGGCGCGAGTAGACCAGGTACAGGCCCACGAACAGCAAGGTGGCGGCACCGGCCGTGTGCGCGGAGGGGAACGCCGGGCCGTCGCTGCCCCCGACCGCCTCGAACCATGCCGGGGGCCGCGACCGCCCCACCCAGTAGCGGGCGCCGGCGACGAGGAGGAGGTTGGCGAGCGAGGCGCCCGCGAGCAGGGCGGGGCGCCACAGCTCGCGCCGCCACACCGCCCAGACGGCGGCGACGGCGACCGACGCCGCCAGGACCACGAGCGGTCCGGTGGCCGCGCTGAGGGCGTCCGCGACGGCGGTCGCAGGACCGCTGCGGTGCGCCGCGAGCCCGTCCAGCACCGGCCAGTCGAGGTCCGCGATGCTCCAGCTCCCCGCCACCGATTCGAGCAGCCATCCGAAGACGACCAGGCCCGCCGCCGCGAGCGCGGCGGCCACGGCCCGCAGGGCGGAAGCGGTGACCTTGAGCATCCTCCAAGTTTTGCGCGGCCGCGTGGGAGATGACCGGGAGGAAGCTCGGCGACGGCTGGGAGCCGATGCGCCCGAGCTCACCCGGCCCCCGCCCGGCCCGCCCTGTCGCGCCCGGCGGCGCGACGGTAGCGTGGCGGCATGAGCGCTCCCCTGCAGCCCGCCCTGCACCGCCAGCACGTGGCCGTCGCCGCCCCGACCCAGCTGTGGCTCAGCGCCGAGGGCCGGCTCGTTCCGGACCCCGCCGGCCTGACCGGGATCTTCCACGCCGACACCCGCTTCCTCGACCACGCGGCAATCACCGTCGACGGGACCGAGCCCCAGCCCGTGGGCGTCACAGCGGCCGGGGGCCGCATCGCCGTGGACGGCCTCGCCCGGAACATCGCCGGCCCCACCCTCGACCCGGCGGTCCGGGTGGTCCAGACCTGGACCGTGGAGCCCGGGACCGTGCGGCACTCCATCGAGCTCAGCACCTCCCTGCCCGAGCTGGACTGCACCCTCGCGGTGCACCTCGGCGCGGACTTCGCCGGGATGGACGCGGTGCGCGTCGGGCACCCCGGGGACCCGGTGGAACCCGCGCACGACGCCGCGCGGCTGGCCTGGGAGCGCGGCGGCAGGCGCGCCGTGGCGACTCCCGGCACGCCGGGGGCGCGCCTCGCGACGTCGATCGACCGCGACTCCGACGACACGGACGGGTTCCCCTCGGGCCACCCGGCCCTCGTCTGGTCTGCGTCCCTGGGCCGCGGGAAGCCGTTCCGCGCATCGTGGAGCGTGGCGCTCGAGGACGCCGACGCCGTCGTGCGTGCCGCGACGGACAGCCCCGCGGTGGAGGACGAGGCGGAGAGCCGGCCCGGCGCCGTCGGCCGCCTGCTGGCGACCTCCCTGCAGCAGCTCGCGGGACTGCGGCTCGCCACGGTCCGGATGCCCGACGCCCCCTTCCTCGCGGCCGGGGCGCCCTGGTACTTCACGCTGTTCGGGCGCGACTCGCTGTGGTCGGCCCGCCTCCTGCTCCCTGAGGACACCCCGCTCGCTGCCGGGACACTGCGCGCACTCGCGGCGTACCAGGGCTCCGAGCGGGACCCCGAGTCCGCTCAGGAGCCGGGCAAAATCCCGCACGAGATCCGCGCCCACGAGCTCGTGGTGGACCACGGCCCCGGCGGGGACCAGCTGCGGCTGCCCCCGGTCTACTACGGCACCGTGGACGCGACCGCGCTGTGGCTGTGCCTGGCCGGGGAGCTCTCCCGGACGGGACGCGCCCCCGACGCCGTGCGAGCGCTGCTGCCGGCCGCCCGGCGGGCGGCCGACTGGCTCCTCGCCTCCGCGACCGGGCCGGGCGGGTTCCTTGCCTACCGCGACGAGACCGGCCATGGGCTGAGCAACCAGGGCTGGAAGGACTCGGCGGACGCGATGCAGTTCCGGGACGGCCGCCGCGCGCAGGGGCCGATCGCCCTGGCCGAGGTGCAAGGTTACGCGCACCAGGCCGCCCTCGAGGCCGCCGCCCTCTTCGAGGAGCTGCGCGGGCCCGGCGGCGGCGAAGGGCTGCGCGCCCAGGCGGCGGCGCTGCGGGAGTTCGCGGCGGGCATCCGCTCGCGGTTCCGTGAGTCGTTCTGGGTGGAGGACGGCGCCGGGCGGTTCCCGGCGATGGCGCTCGACGGCGGCGGCACTCCCCTCGACGTGCCCGGCTCCAACATGGGCCATCTGCTCGGCACCGGGCTGCTCGACGCGGACGAGGCGCGCCTGGTGGTGGACCGGCTCCTCGGCGACGAGCTGTTCAGCGGCTACGGGATCCGAACCCTTTCGACGGCCGCGGCGGGGTACTGGCCGCTGAGCTACCACTGCGGGTCGGTCTGGAGCCACGACACCGCCATCGCCGTGCGCGGGATGCTCGCCGAGGGCTTCCGGGCCGAGGCTGCGACGGTGGCGCGCGGGCTCCTGCGCGCCGCAGACTCGCTGGGCGGCTCGCTGCCCGAGCTCTTCTCCGGGGTCGGGACCGACGAGTCCGCCCGGGCGCTCGCCTACCCGGCCGCCTGCCGGCCGCAGGCCTGGAGCGCCGCCTCCGCGGCGGTGGTCGCGCGGGCGCTGAGGGGCTGATCCGGCGCGGCGTGCGGCGGCCCGTGGTCGCCGGGCGGCGTCAGCGCACCGGATTCCTCGGTCAGGGCCGCTTCTTCTGCGGGTAGACCGTCTCACCCCGCGCCAGCATGTCCACGAACTCGGAGATCTTCCGGGCCCGCGTCTCGGGCCGCTTGACCGAGGTGGTGCGGTAGATGAGCGCGAAGCGGTTGGTGGAGGTGAGCACGTCGAACATCGCCTGGGCCTCGGGGACGGCGGCGATGGCTGCCGCCAGGTCGGCGGGCACCTCGGCCGAGGCCGCGCCCTGGTAGGCGGCCTCCCAGCGCCCGTCAGCCTTCGCGGCGTCCACGGCGGCGCGGCCGGCCGGCGTCATGCGCCCCTCGGCCTCGAGCCGGGCCACCCGGTCCACGTTGGTGCGGGACCATCGGCTCTTCGGCGAGCGCGGCGTGAAGCGGATCGCCGAGCTCTCCGCGTCCCGCGCCCGCAGCTGCCCGTCGATCCACCCGAAGCACAGCGCCTCCAGCACCGCTCGCTCGTAGACCAGCTCGGTCACGGCGCCGCCCTTCTTGTGCAGGACGAGCCATACGCCCGGGCTCGCCAGGTGGTTCTCGGCGAGCCACACCCGCCACGCTGGAGCATCGGGGACGACGAGTTCGGGGAGCTCGGGGGCCATGCGGACCACCTTCGCCGAGAGCGGGCGGCGGCGCAAGGCGCCTGTACCCGGAACGCCGGATCCCCGGCGAGATGCGTACCCGAAACCGGGAAAGGGCGGCTGTGAAGTCTCGGGACTGAATGGACACTTCTGTCTCAGGTGAGTGTGGACAGTGTGTCTCACGAGTCCGTGGACACTTCGGGCCTCTGATCGGC
>NZ_JBSSGJ010000013.1:0-133120 GCF_054063535.1 Sinomonas sp. RB5 | reverse complement strand
TGGGCGATGTTCCCGCTGAGGCGGGTGGGCTGGCCGTGGCGGCCCTCGAGGGGCTCCTCGGCGATCTCGGCGGCGAGCCGGTCGACCAGGACGGCTCGGAGGGCGGCGCTGTAGGCGTCGAAGTCGGCCAGGGCCTGCAGCGCCCGCGCAGTCCCTCCTGGGCCGGCCAGGGCCTCGGCGGAGACCTCGAGACCACCCGCGAGGACATCGGGGAACCGCGACGCGAACCCGAGCTCCACCACCGCACCCACCACGGTCTCACCCCCCCAGCGCCGAATCGTAAATATATTCTGATTCTATCGCCAATCGCAAGATTAAATCATATACATGTTCGATCACTTGTTCGATGACAATGCCTGATCTGCGGCTCTCCCTGTGAGCCAGCCACACGCCGTCGTCATCTGCCGCGACCGAGAGGGACCACCCCGGGGGCCCGTCGCTAGGATGGGCAGTGGCCCATAACACGCGGTTCGCGTGGACCCACCGTCGAGGAGCACTCAATGCCTATCGCCACCCCTGAGAAGTACGCAGAGATGATCGACTCCGCCAAGGCCGGCGGCTACGCATTCCCTGCGGTGAACGTCACCTCGTCGCAGACCCTCAACGCCGCCATCCGCGGCTTCGCCGAGGCCGGCTCCGACGGCATCATCCAGGTCTCCACGGGCGGTGCGGCCTACTGGTCCGGCGCCTCGGTCAAGGACATGGTGATCGGCTCCCTCGGGTTCGCCGCGTTCGCCCGCGAGGTCGCCAAGAGCTACGACGTCAACATTGCGCTCCACACGGACCACTGCCCCAAGGACAAGCTGGACGGCTTCGTCCTGCCGCTGCTCGCCGCGTCCGAGGCCGAGGTCAAGGCCGGCCGCGACCCGCTGTTCAACTCGCACATGTGGGACGGCTCCGCCGAGACCCTCGAGGAGAACCTGCGCATCGCCAAGGAGCTCCTGCCCCGCACCGCCGCCGCCAAGATGATCCTCGAGGTCGAGATCGGCGCTGTGGGCGGCGAGGAGGACGGCGTCGAGAACGCCATCAACGAGAAGCTCTACAGCACCGTGGCGGACGGCCTCGCGACGGTCGAGGCCCTCGGCGCCGGCGAGAACGGCCGCTACATCACCGCCCTGACCTTCGGCAACGTCCACGGCGTCTACAAGCCCGGCAACGTCAAGCTCCGCCCGGAGATCCTCAAGGACATCCAGGCCCAGGTCGGCGCCAAGATCGGCAAGGACAACCCGTTCGACCTCGTCTTCCACGGCGGCTCCGGCTCGAGCGAGCAGGAGATCGCGGACGCCGTCTCCTACGGCGTGATCAAGATGAACATCGACACGGACACGCAGTACGCGTTCACCCGCCCGGTGGCCGGCCACATGTTCGCGAACTACGACGGCGTGCTCAAGGTCGACGGCGAGGTCGGCAACAAGAAGACCTACGACCCGCGCGTGTGGGGTGCCGCCGCGGAGGCCGGCATGGCCGCCCGCGTGGTCGAGGCCGCGCAGCAGCTCGGCTCCGCCGGCAAGTCCATCAAGTAATGGCGGGGGAGCACCGCACCAACCTCCTCGGCCCGGAGCCCACCCGGCTGCCGGCCGAGACGGAGGTTTACCGCGGCCTCGCCCTCGGGGAGTCCGCCGAGGAGCTCGTGGCCGACTACCCGGCCTCCTCGCTCCTGTGGGCCATCCTCGCCGATGAGGCGTGGGCGAAGGGCCGCACCGTCGAGTCCTACGCCTACGCCCGCGTGGGGTACCACCGCGGCCTTGACGCCCTCCGCAAGAGCGGGTGGCGCGGCGCCGGGCCGGTGCCCTGGGAGCACGAGCCCAACCGGGGCTTCCTCCGCTCGCTGCACGCCCTCGGCCGCGCCGCCTCCGCCATAGGCGAGCCGGGAGAACCCGAGCGCATCGACGAGTTCCTCGCCGGTGCCGACCCGACCGCCAAGGCCGCGATCGAGGCGCTCGGCGCCGAGGCGTAGCGCCCGGCCTTCCCGGCGCACGACGGCGCGTGGCCGGCTTCCGTACGGAGGCCGGCCACGCGCCGTCGTGCGTTTGCCGCGTCGCGCCGGGGGCGGCGACGGCTCCGCGGCCTAGGATGGCGGCGTGGCGATCATCCATCACGCGACCCTCGTGCCCGGCAAGCTCGACCTCATCGCCTCCTGGCTCGAGCTGCAGCCGTGGAGCCCCGGCCCGCCGGCGGTCGGCCGCCTCGAGCGCGTGGGCACCTACCGCTTCGATGACCCGCAGGGCGAGGTCGGCATCGAGGGCTTCCTCGTGCGCAGCGGGGAGGCCGTCCTCCACCTGGTCCTCACGTACCGCGGGGCGCCGCTCGACGGCGCGGAGGACGCCCTGATCGGCACGATGGAGCACTCCGTGCTCGGCACCCGCTGGGTCTACGACGCAGCGGGCGACCCTGTGGGCCGGGCGGCGCTGATCCGCGGCGCCCGCGGGGAACAGCCCCAGGCCGTGCTCGAAGTGCACGGCCCGGAGGGCACCACGGTCCGCGCATCGGACCTGCGCGTCCGCTCCGTGGCGGCGGCCGCGGGCGAGCCGGAGGGGCAGGACGCGGCACCGCTCAGGATCGCCCGAGTGCTCGGGACTCCCGGCGTCCCGGCGGACACCGTCACGGGCCGGTGGCTGCTCGTCACGTCCCTGGACGGACAGGACGTCACCCTCGCGGCCGCCGACTGAGAACTTTCTGCCCGATTTCGGGCAGATCTTTGGCGATGGCCCGGCCGGCGGTGCAGACTCGGTGGCGTGCCTGATGAGGAAATCGTTCGACGCATCGCCGGAACCACCGGCCTGACCGCAGGGGAAGCGGCGCGCGTCATCGAGGACGTCATCGCGTGGTACGGCGAGTCGGCGGAGGAGTACGTCCGCCGGCGGCACGGGCAGCTCCAGACCTACGGCACGCGCAACGCCGAGGCATTCCGCATCATCGCCGAGGAGCTGGCCGGCAGGCCCGTCAAGGCCCCGCCGCTCACCGAACGCCAGCTGCGGCGCATCATCTACGGCTGACGCCGCGGCAGAGCATGCCCGGCCGGTCATCGACCATCCGCCCGCCCCTGACGGGTGCGCGGTCAGAACGAGGGAGCAAGACCATGTGTGGAATCGTCGGCTACATCGGCACCGAGGCTGCCGCGCCCTTCCTCATCGAGGGGCTGGCCCGGCTCGAGTACCGGGGCTACGACTCGGCGGGGATCGCGGTGCTCGGAACCAGCGGCGCGACCGTGGTGCGCACCGTCGGGCGCGTCCGCGCCCTCGAGTCGGCGCTCCCCAAGCGGCTCTCCGGCAAGGTCGGGATCGGCCACACCCGCTGGGCCACGCACGGGCCCGTCGCCGAGCGGAACGCCCACCCGCACAGCAGCGCCGACGGGCGGATCAGCGTGGTGCACAACGGGATCATCGACAACGCCGCCAACCTCCGCACCTCCCTGCGGGCCGCCGGCGTGGACCTCGCCAGCGACACCGACACCGAGGTGATCGCCCACCTCGTCGCACGCTCGGAGGCCGAGACGCTCGAGGCCGCAGTCCTCGAGACCCTGGGCCGGATCAGCGGGACCTACGCCCTCGCCGTCGTCGACACCCGGCACCCGGACCGGATCGTCGTTGCCCGCAGCGGGTCCCCGCTCATCCTGGGTGTGGGGGAGAAGGAGATGTTCGTCGCCAGCGACGTCGCAGCGCTCGTCCGCCACACGAACCGGGTGGTGCACCTCGAGGACGGCGAGCTGGCCACGGTCACCGCCTCGGGCTTCCGCACCTTCGACCGTGCCGCGAACGCGACGGACCGCGTGCCGGTCGAGATCGCCGTGGCCGCCGAGGACCTCGAACTGTCCGGGCACGAGCACTACATGCTCAAGGAGATGCAGGAGCAGCCCGCCGCCGCCGAGACGTGCCTGCGCGGGCGGCTCGACGAGCGCTTCGCCACCGCCCGCCTCGACGGGCTCGGCCTCGAGCCCCGCGAGCTCCGCAGCTTCCGCCGCGTCAAGATCCTCGGCTGCGGCTCGGCCTACTACGTCGGGCAGCTCGGCGCGCAGCTCATCGAGGAGCTCGCCCGGATCCCCGCCGACGCCGAACCGGCCTCCGAGTTCCGCTACCGCCAGCCGATCATCGAGCACGATACCCTCTACGTCGCCGTGAGCCAGAGCGGCGAGACGGCGGACACCGCCTTCGCCGTGAACGAGATCCGGCGCAAGGGCGGCCGGGTGATCGGCCTCGTCAACGTCGTCGGGTCCACGATCGCCCGGGAGGTCGACGGCGGGATCTACCTCCACGCCGGCCCCGAGGTCGCGGTGGCGTCCACCAAGGCGCTGACGAACATGGGCCTGGCGTTCGCCCTCCTCGCGCTGCACCTGGGCCGCCTGCACGATCTCTCCCACGCCGACGGCCAGCGCATCCTGCGCGGGCTCAAGGCCATCCCGGAGCAGATCCGGCGGATCCTCGACGCCGAGGACCAGGTCGCCGCCGCGGCCCGCCGCATCGCCTCGGCCAGCAGCGCGTTCTACATCGGCCGCGTGCGCGGCTTCCCCGTGGCCCGCGAGGGCGCGCAGAAGCTCAAGGAGATCAGCTACGTGCACGCCGAGGCGTACCAGACGAGCGAGCTCAAGCACGGCCCACTCGCCCTGATCGACGAGGCGATGCCCACCATCGCGATCATCCCGGACGACGAGCTGACCGAGCGCAACATCGCCGCCGCCGAGCAGGTCCTCGCGCGCAGGGGGCCCGTCCTCGCCATCACCCACGAGGGGGTGGAGCTGGACCTGCCGGGGGTCGAGAGCATCCAGGTTCCCAAGAACGAGCCGGAGCTGGACCCCATCCTGCTCACGATCCCGACCCAGATGCTCGCGTACCACGCGGCCCTGGCCCTCGGCCACGACATCGACAAGCCGCGCAACCTCGCCAAGTCCGTCACGGTCGAATGAGGCTCCCGAAAGAGTGCCCGCCTAGCGGGCGAGCCGCCGCGGATCCACCGAGGGGTCGGCGAGCCGGTCGGGATCGGGGACGAGACCGCGGTCGATGATCCGCCGGGCCGCCCGCACCACGAGCGGCTGGTCGATCGCGGCGGCGCCGAGCAGGTGCCCGTCCGCGGCGACGAGGAACGCCGCGACGGGCACCCCGTCCGCCTCGCGCAGCACGGTGCGGGCCCCGGGGGCCTGCCGGGCGTCCATCGTCCCCACGGCTTCGACGTGCACGCCGTGCCGGTCCGACCAGAACCACGGCGCACCGACCTCGGCCGGGGCCTCGCCGAGCATCCCGGCGGCCGCCGCCTGGCCCGAGCGGACGGCCGCCTCCCAGTGCTCCGCGCGCCGCTGCAGCACAGCTGGGGGGCCGCCGCGCACGACGGCGACCTGCCGCCGCACCCGGGTCGCGTCGCCGGCCGCGAAGACCGCGTGATGGGACGTGGAGCCGTCCGGGCCGACCACGATCCCGTCGTCGGCCTCGAGTCCTGCCGCCACGGCGAGCGCGGTGTCCGGGGTGACGCCCACGCCGACCACCACGGCGTCGGCGGCCACGGCGCGGCCGCCGGCCAGGCGCACGAGGTGCGGGGCGGCGTCGTGTGTCCCGTCCTCGATCGCGGCGGGGGTCCCGACGAGCGTGGCGACTCCGCGCTCGCCGTGCATCGCGTGGAGCCTGAGGGCCAGATCCTCGCCGACGGCCGGCACGAGCGGGGTCGCGACAGGGTCGATGAGCGTGGCGTCCGCGCCGAGGGCCGCGGCCGCGGAGGCGACCTCGGCGCCGATGAGGCCGGCGCCGACCACGGCGATGCGGGCCCCGGGGACGAGGACGCGGCGGAGCGCGTCGGCGTCGCCGCGGGAGCGCAGGGCGAGGGCCCGCTCGCCGCCGGGGATGCCCAGGCGCCGCGGGAGGGCGCCGGTGGCCACCAGGAGGCGGTCGGCGCCCAGTCGCGTCCCGCGCTCCAGCACCGCCACGGGACGGTCGCCGGAGAGGTCCAGCCCCGTGGCGCGCGCGGCGACGACCTCGACGCCGTGCTCGGCGTACCAGGACTCGGGCGCGAGCAGGATCCGGGCGGCGTCCTCGGTGCCGAGGAGGTAGCCCTTGCTCAGCGGCGGCCGGTCGTAGGGCAGGCCCTCGGGGGAGACCAGGGTGAGGGCGCCGGCGTAGCCGCGGGACCGCAGCTCCTGCGCCGCGCTGAAGCCGGCGACCCCGCCACCCACGATGACGATGCGCTCGGGCGTGCCCACGGTCCTACTGGGCGCAGGCGTCGGGATCGGCGCCCGTGCCAGGGAACAGGACCACCTGGCCGTCGCGGACCTCCACCCGGTGGGTGCGGGTGTCCTCCGTGGCGGGCAGGCACAGGACCTTCCCGGTGCGCAGGCTGAAGCTCGAGGAATGGAGGGGGCACTCGACGGTCTCGCCCTCGATCCAGCCCTCGGCGAGGGAGGCGTCCTCGTGGGTGCACGTGTCGTTGAGGGCGAAGAAGCAGCCGGTCTCCGTGTGGAAGACCGCGATCGGTTCGTCGAAGCCGGACTCCTCGGGCTCCACGACCTTCGCGGTGCCCTCCTCGATCTCGTCCGTGCCGCCGACCACGATTCCTTCGCTCATGGGCTCCACTCTAGCGAGCGCTCGGATGCTGTCCGGCCGGAGCTCACAGCAGGCGCCGCTGGCCGGGGGGCTGCACCCGTAACCAAGCGTGGCCGTAGCTGCCGAGGGAGATCTCGACGTCGCCGTCATCGGACACCCGGAGCCCCTCTTGAGGGAAGGTGCCGGACTTCAGCAGGTCAAGCAGCAGGAAGCCGCTCCAGCCGGATTCTCCGTCGGGTCGGTCGGGTCGGTCGGGTCGGCCGGGAGGTTGCCCGAGGTTGAGCGGCACGGTCACGGCCTCGGGCGAGAGGTTGTGCAGCGCGAGCATGCAGGCGTCCTCCCAGGTGTTCAGGTGGGCCAGGACAGCGTGGTGCGGGGGGTCCAGGACCCGGCACGTGCCCCAGCCGAGCTCGGGATACTCCCGATAGCGCTGGGTGAGCAGGATGATGAAGTTCAGCAGGGAGTCCGGGTCCCGCCGCGCGGAGGCGACGTTCACGTGCTGCGGCCCGTAGCCTCCTTCGGGCAGCGGGCTCACTAGATCCGCCGGCGGCGCGGTTGAAAAGCCGGCGCTCGGCTCCGCGGTCCACTGCATCGGCGTCCGCACAGCCATCCGGCCCTCGGCCGCGAGGTCCTCTCCCATCCCGATCTCCTCGCCGTAGTACAGCACCGGTGTGCCAGGAAGCGCGAACAGCAGTGAGTAGACCAGACGGATCCGGCGGGGGTCGCCGTCGAGCATGGGCGGGACCCTGCGCTTGAGGCCACGGCCGTAGACCTGCATCTGCGGTTCGGGGCCGAAAGCGGCGAAGACCTCTTGGCGTTCCTCGTCCGTCAGCTTGTCCAAGGTCAGTTCGTCGTGGTTCCGCACGAACGTAGCCCACTGGTTGTCCGGGGGGAGCGGCGGCCGGTCGCGGAGGGCGTCCGCCAGGGGGCGAGCATCCTGTCGGGCCAACGACAGGTACATCTTCTGCATGACGACGAAATCGAACAGCATCGTCAGCTCGTCGCCGTCCGGGCCTCCGAAGTAGTCCATCTGCTCGTGGTACGGGAGGTTCACCTCGCCCAGGAGGATGGAATCACCGGCGCGGCGTCCCATGAACTTCCGGAGCGCGCGCAGATAGTCATGGGGATTGTGGACCTTGTGGAGCTCTTCCTTCCTGACCCCCTCCATCGAGAGGAAGTACGGCACCGCATCGACGCGGAACCCGCTGATGCCCAGATGCAGCCAGAAGCCGATCACCTTGGCGATCTCGTCGCGGACTTTGGGGTTCGCCACGTTCAGGTCGGGCTGCTCCTTGTAGAAGTGGTGCAGGTACCACTCCCCGGTCGCCTCGTCCAAGGTCCAGATCGACGTCTCCTGATCGGGGAAGACGACGTCGCCCGAGGTGTCCGGGGGAGGATCGGAGCGCCAGATGTAGAAATCGCGGTACGGGCTGTCCTTGGAGGATCGGGCGGCCTTGAACCAGGGATGCTGGTCCGAGGTGTGGTTGACCACGAGGTCGACGATCACCCGTAGCCCGCGGTCCTGGGCCATCCGGATGAACTCCACGAGGTCACCGTGGTGGCCGAGGCGCCGGTCGACGCCGAACAGGTCCGTCACGTCGTAGCCGTCGTCGCGGCGGGGTGTGGGGTAGAACGGCATGAGCCAAAGGCAGGTAATACCCAGCTCGGCGAGGTAGTCCACGCGCTCGGCCAGTCCTGCCAGGTCGCCGCAGCCGTCACCGTTGGAGTCGTAGAACGTCTCCACGTCGAGGCAGTAGATGATGCCGGTCTTCCACCACAGGTCGGAGGTGTCCGTGATGCGCATGAGGGGACATTCCCCCCAGCGGGCCACGGGAAACGGGCGGCGGACTCCCACGTAGGCCGCCGCCCGCCGTCGTGCGCGGCGTCCTACTCCTTCGCTCTACCACGCAGCTGCTGTCCACGCGGATCAGGACAGCGGTGCCGTGGACTCCCGGACCACCAGCTGCGTGGCCAGCTCGACCCGATGGGAGTCCAGCTGTTCTCCCCGGGACTGCCGCAGGAGGGTGCGCAGCGCGATGCGCCCCATGTCCTGGAGCGGCTGGGCGACGGAGGTGAGGGCGGGGACCGAGTCCTCGGCCAGCGCGGTGCCGTCGAAGCCCACGAGGCTCAGGTCCTCGGGCACCCGGATCCCGCGGTGCCGGGCCTCCCGGAGCACGCCGACAGCGATCGCGTCGCTGCCGGCGAAGATCGCGGTCGGAGCCTTCTCGAGCGCGAGCAGCGCGGTGAGGCCGCTGATGCCGCTCTCGGCGCGGAACCTGCCGTGGATCACGTAGCCCGCCTCGACCGAGATGCCCCGCGACATGAGGGCGGAGAGGTAGCCGTGCAGGCGTGCCTGGTTGCACTCGGCTGACTCCGGGCCGCCCAGATAGGCGATCCGCTCGTGCCCCAAGTCGAGGAGGTGCTCAGCGGCGGCCCGGCCGCCGGACCAGTTTGTGGCACCGACGCTGACCACGCCGGCGGGGGGCGGGTTGAGCGGGTCGACGACGACCACCGGGAGACGGCGGCGGCGGAAGGCCGCGAGGTGCGACGGCGTGAAGGCGGAGGTCACCACGATCAGGCCGGCTCGGCCCTCGTCGACCATGCGCTGGGCCTTGCGGTCCAGGTCGGCGCCGGGCCCGCGGCTGCTGCCGCTGATCCCCACGACGATCTCGGCCCCCGCCTCGGCGGCTCCCTCCAGGATGCCGTCGAGCAGTGCCGAGGAGTAGTTGGAGGTGACCGAGTCGAAGGCCACCTCCACGGTCTGGGGGCCATCGCTGTTCCGGCGGTGGCCCGGAGACTCGTACCCGGCCTCTTCCAGCGCCGCGAGGACCTTGGCCCGGGTGCCCTCGGCCACGTCGCCGCGCCCGTTGACCACCTTGGACACGGTCGGAGCGGAGACGCCCGTGAGGCGCGCGATGGCGGCCAGCGTCGGCTTGCGGGTGGGAGGGGCGAGGCTCACAGCGGTCCTAGCGTCGAAACATTTCGTGGAGATCAGCTTGGCGTGAGCGATGGGGCCGCGTCAAGAACTGGTTGCCCTGCTGCGGGTCTTGCGCATTTGTGAAGGTTCTGAACTTTTTCCAGCGATCGCTTGACCGTGACATGGATCACCTCCTACGGTTGCCGTGCAGGCCAGATATTTCCGAAATGTTTCGAGATACGGCGACTGCTGGAAGCTATCACCCCGACCCGCTGGGAAGGCCATGCTCCCGCTGTTGAGAGCGCAGGCCTCCACCCGGACAGGCAGCCCGACCTTGGAGGATGAACTCACCACGATGAAGATGCACACTCTGCGCAAGGGCTCGGCGGCGCTCGCCGCGGGCGCGCTGGCCGTGACCCTCGCAGCCTGCGGCTCCGGCGGCCCCGGCAACTCCGTGAGCGCCGACTCCGCGACGATGTGGGGCCTCACCGGAGGAAACCAGCCGGTGCTCCAGAAGTCGGTCGACTCCTGGAATTCCGCGCACTCGAGCGAGTCCGTCAAGCTCGACTTCTTTGCGAACGATGCCTACAAGACCAAGGTGCGCACCGCCGTCGGCGCCGGCCAGGGCCCCACCTTCATCTATGGCTGGGGAGGCGGCGTGCTCAAGTCCTACGTCGATGCCGGCCAGGTGGAGGACCTCACCTCGTTCCTCGACAAGAACCCTGACGTCAAGGACCGCTACCTGCCGTCGGTCCTGAAGAACGGGCAGGTGAACGGGAAGCAGTTCGCGGTCCCGAACAACAACGCCCAGCCGGTGGTGCTGTATTACAACAAGGAGCTCTTCGACAAGGTCGGAGCCCAGGCGCCCAAGACCTGGGACGACCTGATGGCGCTCGTGCCGAAGTTCAAGGCCGCCGGCATCGCCCCGTTCTCCCTGGGCGGCCAGTCGAAGTGGCCCGACCTCATGTGGCTCGAGTACCTCACCGAGCGCATCGGCGGCCCCCAGGTCTTCGCCGACATCGCCGCGAACAAGCCGAACGCCTGGTCCAACCCCGCGGTGACCGATGCCCTGACCAAGATCCAGCAGCTCGTCGACGCGGGCGGCTTCGTCAATGGCTTCTCCTCCATCGCCGCGGACAGCAACGCCGACCAGGCCCTCCTGTACACCGGCAAGGCGGCGATGATCCTCCAGGGCGGCTGGATCTACCAGACAATGAAGAAGAACGCCGCAGACTCGATCAAGAACGGCAAGATCGGCTGGGTCACCTTCCCGACGGTCGACGGCGGCAAGGGCGACCCCGCGGACATCGTCGGCAACCCCTCCAACTTCTGGTCCGTCTCCTCGAAGGCGACCGATGCGCAGAAGAAGTCGGCCGAGGACTACATCAAGAGCGGCATGTTCACGGACGCGGACACCCAGGCCCTCATCGACTCGGGCGCGGTGCCCGTGGTCAAGGGCATCGAGGGCAAGCTGCAGGCCTCGCCCGACAAGGACTTCCTGACCTTCGTCTACGGCATGGTCAAGGACGCGCCGAGCTTCACGCTCTCCTGGGACCAGGCCCTCAGCCCGGCCCAGGGGGACGCGATGCTGTCCAACCTCGACCAGATCTTCCTCAAGAAGATCACCCCGGAGCAGTTCGTCAGCACGATGAACGCGACGATCGGCAAGTAGCCATGGCGCTGACCCGCACTGCTACCCGACGGGCCCGTGAGGCGGGCCCGTCGGGGTGGCTCGCCGTCCCTGCCCTCGTGTTCTTCCTCGTCTTCGCGATCATCCCGCTCGGCGGCGTCGTTGCCCTGAGCTTCACGTCCTGGGACGGCCTCGGAGAGATCCGCTTCGACGGACTCTCCAGCTGGGTGCGCGCCCTCGGCGACCCGGTGACGGCCAACGCGATCTGGGTGACCGTGAAGGTCATGGTCTTCAGCTACGTGGTCCAGACCCCCATCAGCCTCCTGCTCGGCGTCTTCACCGCCGGCCGCCAGCGCTACCGGGCCGTCCTGGCCGTGCTGTACTTCCTGCCGCTCCTGCTCTCCTCGGCGGCCATCGCCATCGCGTTCAAGGCCCTCCTCGACCCGAACTTCGGAATGGGTCCCGGCCTGGGGCTCCCGTTCCTCGCCCAGGACTGGCTCGGCAACTCGGACCTCGTCCTGTTCGTCGTCGTCTTCGTCATCGCCTGGCAGTTCGTTCCGTTCCACACGCTCATCTACCAGGGCGGCGTGCGCCAGATCCCCACATCGTTCTACGAGGCCGCCCAAATCGACGGCGCCGGCCGTGTCCAGCAGTTCTTCAGCATCACGCTGCCGCAGCTCAAGTACACGGTCATCACGTCCTCGACCCTCATGGCGGTCGGGTCGCTCGCGTACTTCGACCTCATCTTCGTCCTCACAGGCGGCGGTCCGGGCTACTCGACCCGACTCCTGCCCCTGCACATGTACCTGACCGGGTTCAAGGCCAACGACATGGGCGCGGCGAGCGCGCTCGGCGTCGTCCTCGTCGTCGTCGGCCTCGCCCTCGCCCTGCTCCTGCAGCGCCTCGGCGGCAAGAACCGCGGCGCGAGCCAACTGGAAGGCGCCTGAGATGGCCTCCACCGCACAAGCCCCCATGACCCAGGCACCACCTGCCCGCCGGCCCGCGGAAGAGCATCGGCGCCGGCTCGGGCGCGACAGGCCCAACATCCTCGGCGGCCTCGGGGGCTGGGTCTGGCTCGCCGTCATCATCCTGCCCATCTACTACGTGGTGATCACGAGCCTCAAGGGGCAGGAGGGGTTCTTCTCCTCCAACCCGCTGCTCCCGGCCGCGACCCCGACCTTCGAGAACTACAGCCTCGTCCTCGAGAGTGACTTCGCCCAGTACTTCGGCAACAGCCTTCTCGTCACGGTGGGCAGCGTCATCCCGACCCTCCTCGTCTCGTTCATGGCCGCCTACGCGATCATCCGGGGGAGGGGCCGGTTCCTCAGCTGGACGAACCGGCTGTTCCTCCTCGGCCTCGCGATCCCGCTGCACGCCACGATCATCCCGATCTACTGGATGATCACCCGCGCGCACCTGTACGACACCCTGCTCGCGCTCATCCTGCCCTCGATCGCGTTCGCGATCCCGATCTCCGTGCTCATCCTGGGCAACTTCCTCCGGGACGTCCCGAACGAGCTGTTCGAGTCGATGCGTCTGGACGGGGCCTCCGACTGGGCGATGATGTGGCAGCTGGCGCTGCCCCTCGTGCGGCCCGCGGTGGTCACGGTGGGGATCTACGACGCGCTCACGGTGTGGAACGGGTTCCTCTTCCCGCTCATCCTCACGCAGAGTCCCGCCACCCGGGTCCTGCCGCTCTCCCTGTGGACCTTCCAGGGCGAGTTCAGCGTGAACATCCCGGCGGTCCTGGCCTCCGTGGTCCTGGCGACGCTGCCGCTGCTCGTGGTGTACGTCGTGGCCCGCCGCCAGCTCGTCAGCGGCCTGACCGCCGGCTTCAGCAAGTAGAGAGGTTCTCCATGGAAGAGACCAAGCCCCTGAGGGTCGGCATGGTGGGCTACGCCTTCATGGGCGCCGCCCACTCGCAGGCCTGGCGCACCGCCCCCCGGTTCTTCGACCTCCCGCTGTCCCCGCGCCTCGCCGCCGTGGCGGGCCGCGACCCCGGGCGCGTCGCGGCGGCCGCCGCGAAACTCGGCTGGGAATCGACCGAGACCGACTGGCGCCGGCTGATCGAGCGGGACGACATCGACCTCATCGACATCTGCACCCCCGGGAACACCCATGCCGAGATCGCCATCGCGGCCCTCGAGGCCGGCAAGCACGTGCTGTGCGAGAAGCCGCTCGCCAACTCGGTCGCCGAGGCCGAACGGATGACGGCGGCCGCGGACTCCGCGGCGGCCCGCGGCGTGTACTCGATGTGCGGGTTCTCCTACCGCCGCACGCCCGCCCTGTCCCTCGCGAAGCGGCTGGTCGACGAGGGGGCGCTCGGACAGCTGCGGCACGTGCGGGCCCAATACCTGCAGGACTGGCTCAGCGACGAGGACGCGCCGCTGACCTGGCGGCTCGACAGGACGAAGTCCGGATCGGGCTCGCTCGGGGACATCGGAGCGCACGTCATCGACGCCGCCCAGTGGATCACCGGGCAGGACATCGCCGGAGTCTCGGCGCTGCTGGAGACGTTCGTGAAGCAGCGGCCGGTCGGCGGCGACTTCGTCGGGCTCGGCGGGCACGGCTCCGGGGGCGAGCTGGGAGAGGTGACGGTCGACGACGCCGCAATCTTCTCGGCACGGTTCGACGGCGGCTCCGGTACCGCGGGCGCGATCGGAGTGTTCGAGGCAACCAGGTTCGCCCTCGGCCGGAAGAACGCGATGCGGCTCGAGCTCAACGGCTCCAAGGCCTCGCTCGCGTTCGACTTCGAGGACATGAACTCGCTGTGGTTCTACGACGCGGCGGACGAGCCGAACGCCGGCTTCCGGAAGATCCAGGTCACCGAGCCGGAGCACCCCTATACCGGGCACTGGTGGCCCGTGGGGCACGGGCTCGGGTACGAGCACGCCTTCACCCATCAGGTGGTGGACCTCGTCGAGGCGATCGCGGCAGGGAAGCAGCCCACGCCGTCGTTCGCCGACGCGCTGCAGGTGCAGCGCGTCCTCGACGCCGTCGAGACGAGCGCCGCGGACGAATCACGCTGGACGAAAGTGGAGGGAGCCTGAGCATGGCCCGACGACCTATTACCCTCTTTACCGGCCAGTGGGCCGACCTGCCCTTCGAGGAGGTGGCGCGCCTGGCCGGGGAGTGGGGCTTCGACGGGCTCGAGATCGCCTGCTGGGGCGACCACCTCGACCCCGTCAGGGCCGCGGAGGACGACGCCTACGTCCGGGACCGGCTCGACATCCTCGAGCGCAACGGCCTGGAGGTCTACGCCATCGCGAATCACCTGACCGGTCAGGCGGTGTGCGACGACCCGATCGATGCCCGGCACCAGGGCATCCTCTCCGAGGAGGTCTGGGGCGACGGCGAGCCCGAGGGCGTCCGCCGCCGCGCCGCCGAGGTCATGAAGGCCACCGCCCGGGCCGCCGCCCGGCTCGGGGTCACGACCGTCACCGGCTTCACGGGGTCCTCGATCTGGAAGACGGTGGCGATGTTCCCGCCGGTGCCGGAGGGCATGGTCGAGGCCGGGTACCAGGACTTCGCCGACCGGTGGAACCTGATCCTGGACGTCTTCGACGAGGTCGGGGTGCGCTTCGCCCTCGAAGTCCACCCGTCCGAGATCGCCTACGACTACTGGACCGCCAAGCGCACCCTCGAGGCGATCGGCCACCGGGAGTCCTTCGGGCTCAACTTCGATCCCTCGCACTTCATCTGGCAGGACCTCGACCCGGTCATGTTCCTGCAGGACTTCGCTCAGAAGGTCTTCCACGTCCACGTCAAGGAGTCCATCCGCCAGCTCAATGGCCGCAACGGCCGCCTCGGCTCGCACCTCGCGTGGGCAGACCCGCGCCGCGGCTGGGACTTCGTGACCGCCGGGCACGGCCACGTGCAGTGGGAGCCCATCTTCCGGACCCTCAACGCGATCGGGTACGAGGGGCCCACGAGCATCGAGTGGGAGGACGCCGGCATGGACCGCCTCATCGGGGCGCCCCAGGCCCTCGCCCTCGTGCGCGGCCTCGCCGAGATCGCGCCCCCCGCCGCGGCGTTCGACGCCGCCTTCAGCAGCAGAGGAGCCTCATGACCACCAAGAACGCGCTCGTGGTGCGCGGAGGCTGGGACGGGCACCAGCCCATCCAGGCCACCGAGCTCTTCATCCCCCACCTCGAGGCCCACGGCTACGAGGTCCGGATCGAGGAATCGCCCAAGGTCTACGCCGATGCCGAGTACATGGCCACCGTGGACCTCGTGATGCAGTGCATGACCATGTCCACCATCGAGAAGGACGAGTTCGAGGGGCTCCGCACCGCGGTCGAGAACGGCACCGGCCTCGCTGGCTGGCACGGCGGGATCGCCGACTCGTACCGGAACACCTCCGACTACCTGCACCTGATCGGCGGCCAGTTCGCCTGCCACCCGGGCAGGCATCCCGACGAGCGCACCGGGGAGCAGTCGGACAACTACGTCCCGTACACGGTGACCATGCTCCCCGCCGCCGCGAACCACCCGATCACCGAGGGCATCGGGGACTTCGACCTCGTGACCGAGCAGTACTGGGTCCTCGCCGACGACTACATCGACGTCCTCGCCACCACCACCCAGAAGGTCCGGGCCTGGGACCCGTGGCACCGGGAGGTCACCTCCCCGGCCATCTGGACCCGCGAGTGGGGAGCCGGGCGCATCTTCGTCTGCACGCCGGGCCACCGCGTGGAGGTCCTCGAGGACCCGAACGTCCGCACCATCATCGAAAGGGGCCTGCTGTGGGCAAGCCGGTAGGAACTGAAGGGCCGCTCAAGGTCGGCATCATCGGCTGCGGGAAGATCGTGGGCCAGTACCTGGACAGCTTCCGCCGGCTCGCGGGCGTGCGCCTCGTCGCGGTCGCGGACCTCGACCCGGCGCGCGCCCGGGAGGTCGCCGACGAGTACGGCGGGGGCGTGCGCGCCGTGGGCGTGGACGAGCTCCTCGCGGCCGGCGACGTGGACCTCATCCTGAACCTGACTGTCCCGGCCGCGCACGCCGAGGTCGCCCTCGCGGCCATCGCCGCCGGCAAGCACGTCTACGGGGAGAAGCCCCTCGCCGCGACGACCCGCGAGGCCCGCGAGGTGCTCGACGCGGCGCGGGCGGCCGGCGTCGTGGTCGGCTGCGCGCCGGACACCGTGCTCGGCACGGGCCTCCAGACCGCGCGCAAGGTGATCGACGACGGCCTCATCGGCGCGCCCGTCGCGGCCACGGCCACCATGGTGACCCCCGGGCACGAGCGCTGGCACCCCAACCCGGACTTCTACTACGTCCCCGGGGGAGGGCCGCTGCTGGACATGGGGCCCTACTACGTCACCGCCCTCGTGACCCTCCTGGGGCCGGTGGCCTCGGTGGTCGGGGCGGCGAGCCACACGCGCCCGGAGCGGGTCATCGGATCCGGGCCGCGCGCCGGCGAGGCCATCCCCGTCACGACCGACACCCACGTCACCGGCGTCCTGACGCACGCCTCCGGCGCCCTCTCCACCCTCGTGATGAGCTTCGACGCCGTCGCGACCCACGCGGCGAACATCGAGGTGCACGGCCCGCTCGGCACGCTCGCCGTCCCGGACCCCAACCACTTCGACGGCGACACGCGCCTGCACCGCCTCGGCGGCGACACGTGGGAGACGCTCCCGGTCTCCGCGGGCTACGTGGACTCGGGGCGCGGCTACGGCATCGCGGACCTCGCCCGCACCCTGGGCTCCTCGGACGGGCCCCGGGCCGGGGGAACCCTCGGGTACCACGTGCTGGACGTCATGGAATCCCTGCTCGAGTCCGCCCACACGGGGCGGGCCGTCGAGGTGACGAGCCGCGCGGAGCGGCCGCCCGCCGTCGGGCTCGAAGACCTCGCGGACCGCGCGCGCGAGGGCTCGCTCTCCGCATGAGCAGCGTGAGCGCCGCGATCCGTGCCGGTGGCTACGCCGCGACCGTCACCGGCACGGCCGGCGCCCTCGCCTCGCTGACCTACCAGGGCCGGGACCTCGTGGTGCCCTTCGAGCCCGGCGCGCCGATCCCGGCCTTCCGCGGGATCGTCGCCGCCCCATGGCCCAACCGCCTGGCCGACGGGCGCTACACGGCCGGAGGCCGCGACCTCGCCGTCCCGGTCACCGAACCCGAGCGCGGCTGCGCGCTGCACGGCCTCGCGCTCGCGCGGGAGTGGCGGCTCGTGGCGCACGACGGCGCCTCGGTGGCCTTCGCGCTCGACCTCGCCCCGAGCGAGGGCTATCCCTTCCGGCTGCGTCTCGAGGCCCGGTACGCGCTCACCGCGGACGGCCTCGACTGGTCGGTGCGCGCCGCCAACGCCGGCGAGGACCTCGCCCCCTACGGCGTGTGCCCGCACCCCTACCTCGTCGCCGGACCGTCACCGCTGGACGCGTGGGAGCTCGAGGTCCCGGCCGCGGAGTTCCTGGAGGTCACCCCGGACCGGCTCCTGCCCCTCGGGACGCGCGCGGTGGAGGGGCACGGGTTCGACTTCCGCGAGCCCCGTGCGATCGGGCGGACGCAGATCGACCATGCCTTCACGGACCTCCGCTTCGATCCGGGCGGCACCGCGCGGGTCACGGTACGCGACCCCTCGGGGTCCGGGGTGGCCATGGCCTGGGACGCCGGCTGCCCGTGGGTGCAGGTGTGCACCGCGGACGCGGCGCCGTCCGGGCCGAGCCGCCTCGGCCTCGCCGTCGAGCCCATGACGTGCCCGCCCAACGCGTTCGCGAGCGGGACCGACCTCGTGTGGCTCGCGCCCGGCGAAAAGCACACCGCCCGGTGGCGGATCCATGCCCTCGAGGGGTGACGGCTGCTCGGAGACCGTCATCCGAGGAGCGCGTGCGGCGCCGCGAGCGCGCGCCGCACCGCCGCTCCGGCCGCGCCCCTGAGCGCAGCGGACGCGCCGAGGTCGGAGAAGGTGACGGCGGTGATCCGGCCGGGTGCGAGGTCCTCCAGCGCCGCGTCGAGGGCGGGCCCGAGGACGTCGCGGAGGATCCCGAAGTGGCCCCCGAGGACCACGGCCGAGAGGTCCAGGAGCCGTGCGGCGGCGACGACGGCCACGGCGAGGGCCTCGCCCGCCCGCTCGACCGCGCCGATCGCCCGGGCGTCCCCGGCGGCCAGGGATGCCGTCAGCGCGGCGAGGCGGCCCGTCGTCGTGCTTCCGCCGCCGGTGATGCCCGCGGCGGCGAGGATCGCCTCCTGCCCGGCCACGGTCTCGACGCAGCCGCGGCCGCCGCAGGAGCAGCGCCGTCCGCCGGGGTCGACGACGACGTGGCCCACCTCGCCGGCATGGCCGCCGGCGCCCGTGAACAGCTGGGAGCCGATGACGAGGCCGCCGCCCACGCCCACCTCGCCCGAGAGGTACAGGTACGAGCCGAGGGCCCGTCCGCGCCCGTACCAGAGCTCGGCGAGGGCCGCGCTGTCCGCCTCGTTGGAGAGCTCGGCCGCGAAGGGCGCTCCCGGCGCGAGGTCTTCGAGCGCGCCGGCCAGCGGCACGCCGGCCCACGCGAGGTTGGGGGCGGTGGCGACGGTGCCCGAGGCCGCGTCCACGATTCCGGGGACGGCCAGCCCGCCGCCCAGGAGCTCGATCCCGTCCGCCGCGGCGGCGTCGCGGACGCCGGCGGCCAGACGGTGGAGCTCAGCGAGGACGTCCCCGGGGGCCCGGCCGTGGTTGGAGGCCTCGACCGTCTCGTGCACCCGCAGCTCGCCCCGCAGGTCGAGGACGCCCACGGCGAGGTAGTCCACGTTGACCTCGGCGCCGAGTGCCCCGCGGCGGGGGTTCAACGCGAGGCCCACGCCGGGCCGGCCGCGCTCGCCGCCGCGGGTGACGCCGAGCTCCTCGAGGAGGCCGGTCTCGAGCAGGTCCGCCACGAGGCTGGAGACCGAGGCCTTGGTCAGGCCGGTGGCGGCCGCGATCTCGGCACGGCTCGCCACAGTCTCCGGGCCGAGACGGCTCAGGACGAGCGCCAGGTTGCGCCGCCGGACATCGCCCACCCGTCCGGGTGCGGGCGTGGCCTGAGACGTCATGGATCCTCCCGAGGAAAAGTGTTGACCACATCACATCATGGTCCATATAGTTCAGAACAAATACTAATTCCTCCAGTCCTAACCCACCCCCCATCGAGGAGCTCCCCATGGCACTGGCGCCTACCCCCGAGAACAAGTTCACCTTCGGCCTGTGGACCGTCGGCTGGACCGGGAACGACCCCTTCGGCGTGCCGACGCGGTCCGCGCTCGATCCCGTCGAGGCCGTGCACC
Organism: Sinomonas sp. RB5; assembly: GCF_054063535.1. Lineage (NCBI taxonomy): Bacteria > Bacillati > Actinomycetota > Actinomycetes > Micrococcales > Micrococcaceae > Sinomonas > Sinomonas sp. RB5. The sequence goes on along the minus strand of NZ_JBSSGJ010000013.1, from coordinate 113,808 downwards.
GGCTCGCCGAGCTCGGCGCGTATGGGATCACGTTCCACGACAACGACCTGGTCCCGTTCGGGGCGCCGGCCGCCGAGCGGGAGCTGATCCTCAAGCGGTTCCGCGCCGCGCTCGAGGAGACCGGGCTGAAGGTCCCGATGGTGACGACGAACCTGTTCAGCCACCCGGTCTTCAAGGACGGCGGCTTCACCTCGAATGACCGCTCGGTGCGCCGCTTCGGCCTCGCGAAGGTCCTGCGCAACATCGACCTCGCGGCCGAGCTGGGCGCGGAGACGTTCGTCATGTGGGGCGGCCGCGAGGGCTCGGAGTACGACGGGTCGAAGGACCTCGCGGCGGCGCTGGACCGCTACCGCGAAGGCGTGGACACGGCCGCGGCGTACATCAAGGAGAAGGGCTACGGGCTGCGGATCGCGCTCGAGCCCAAGCCGAACGAGCCGCGCGGGGACATCCTCCTGCCCACCGTGGGCCACGGGCTGGCGTTCATCGCCCAGCTCGAGCACGGCGACATCGTGGGCCTGAACCCCGAGACGGGGCACGAGCAGATGGCCGGGCTGAACTTCACCCACGGCATCGCGCAGGCGCTGTGGGCGGGCAAGCTGTTCCACATCGACCTCAACGGCCAGCGGGGCATCAAGTACGACCAGGACCTCGTGTTCGGCCACGGCGACCTCACGAGCGCGTTCTTCACGGTGGACCTGCTCGAGAACGGCTTCCCGAGCGGGGGCCCGCGCTACGAGGGCCCGCGCCACTTCGACTACAAGCCCTCCCGCACCGACGGGTACGACGGCGTGTGGGAGTCCGCGAAGGCGAACATGCGCATGTACCTGCTCCTGGCCGAGCGGGCCGCGGCGTTCCGCGCCGACGCCGAGGTCCAGGACGCCCTGACGGCCTCGGGCGTGTACGAGCTCGCCGAGCCGACCCTCGCCGCGGGGGAGAGCACCGCGGACCTCCTCGCGGACGCCTCCGCGTTCGAGGAGTTCGACGCCGACGCGGCCGCCGAGCGCTCGTACGCGTTCATCCGCCTCAACCAGCTGGCCCTCGAGCACCTCCTCGGCGCCCGCTGAGTCCATGGCCCAGAACGCATCCGGCGGCCGGCTCGTCGCCGGAGTCGACAGCTCCACCCAGTCCTGCAAGGTCGTCATCCGCGACGCCGCAACCGGGGCGCTCGTGCGCTCCGGCTCGGCGCCCCACCCCGCCGGCACCGAGGTCCACCCGGACGCATGGTGGGACGCCCTGCAGGCCGCGGTCCGCGCCGCCGGCGGGCTCGGCGACGTCGCCGCCGTTTCGGTGGCCGGGCAGCAGCACGGCATGATCTGCCTCGACGCGGACGGCGCCGTGGTCCGCCCGGCCCTGCTGTGGAACGACACCCGCTCCGCCACGGCGGCCGAGCAGCTGATCAAGGAGGCGGGCGCCGCGTCGGATGCGGCTGAGGCCGACGCCGGCGCCCGCTGGTGGGCCGAGGCGACCGGGACTGTGCCGGTCGCCTCGATCACTGCGGCCAAGCTGCGCTGGCTCGCCGAGAACGAGCCCGAGAACGCCGCCCGGACCGCGGCGGTGTGCCTGCCGCACGACTGGCTCAGCTGGCGCCTCGCGGGGCACGGGCCGGGCACGGGCGGGCTGGGGGCGCTCACGACCGACCGCTCCGATGCCTCCGGCACCGGCTACTGGTCCCCGGCCACCGGGGACTACCTGCCGGGCGTCCTCGAGCAGGCCCTCGGGCATGTCCCCGCCCTGCCGCGGGTGCTGGGGCCGCTGGAGGCGGGCGGCCGCACCCCCGCGGGCGCCCTGATCGGGCCGGGCGCGGGGGACAACGCCGGGGCGGCCCTCGGAGTCGGCGCCGGCGTGGGCGACGTCGTCGTCTCGATCGGCACCTCCGGCACCGTCTTCGCGGTGGCCGACCGGGCGACGTCGGACGCCTCCGGCCTCGTCGCCGGCTTCGCCGATGCGAGCGGCCACTACCTCCCGCTCGCCTGCACCCTCAACGCCTCCCGCATCCTCGACGCCACCGCAGCCCTCCTGGGTGCCACCCTGCCCGAGCTCACCGACCTCGCGCTGGCCGCCCCGGCGGGCGCCGAGGGCCTGACCCTCGTGCCGTACTTCGAGGGCGAGCGGACGCCCAACCTGCCGGACGCGACCGGCTCCCTGCACGGGATCACCCTGCGCAACTACACGCGCGCCAACCTCGCGCGCGCCGCGGTCGAGGGGATCGTGTGCTCCCTCGCCGACGGCCTCGCCGCGCTCACTGCGCAGGGGGTGGCGGCCGAGCGGATCATCCTCGTGGGCGGCGCCGCGCGCTCCGCCGCCGTCCAGCAGGCCGCCGCCGGGATCCTCGGGCTGCCCGTCGTGGTCCCCGAGCCGGGGGAGTACGTGGCCGACGGCGCGGCGCGCCAGGCCGCCGGCGTCCTCCTCGGTGCCCTCCCGCAGTGGGAGACTGCGGGCACCGCCACGGTCACCGCCCACGCCACCCCGGACGTGCTCGAGCGCTACCGGACCGCGGCACAGGCGAAAGGCAGGTCCGCGACGTGAGCGCACTCAGGGCCCTCTTCATCGGCGGCAGCGGTACCATCAGCTCGGCCTGTGCGCGGCTCGCCGTGGAGCGCGGGATCGAGCTGACGGTCCTCAACCGCGGCACCGGCCGGCGCGAGGTCCCGGCAGAGGCCGAACAGCTCGTGGCGGACATCCGCGACCCCCAGTCCGTGCGGGACGTGCTGGGCGGGCGCGAGTTCGACGCGGTCGTGGACTGGGTCGCGTTCACCCCCGACCACGTGCAGACCGACCTCGGACTGTTCGAGGGCCGCACCGGGCAGTACGTCTTCATCAGCTCCGCCTCGGCGTACCAGACCCCGCCGGCGCGGCTGCCCATCCGCGAGTCCACGCCGCTGCGGAACCCGTACTGGCAGTACAGCCGCAGCAAGATCGCATGCGAGGACGTCCTCACCGAGGCCTACCGGGAGCGCGGCTTCCCCGCGACCGTCATCCGGCCCTCGCACACCTATGACAGGACGCGGCCCCCGTTCGACGGCGGCTGGACCGTGGTCGAGCGGATGCGGCAGGGCAAGGAGATCGTGGTCCACGGCGACGGCTCCTCCCTGTGGACCCTGACCCACCACGAGGACTTCGCCCGCGGCTTCGTCCCGCTGCTGGGGCACTCGAGGACCCTCGGGGAGGCGTTCACGATCACGTCCGACGACGTCCTGACGTGGGACCAGATCGCCCACGTCCTGGCCCGCGCGGCGGGGGCGGAAGCCCGGATCGTCCACGTGCCCTCCGATGCCATCGCCGCCGTGGACCCGGAGTGGGGCGCCTCGCTCCTGGGGGACAAGGCCCACTCGGCGGTCTTCGACACCTCCAAGCTGCGCAGCCTCGTGCCGGACTTCGCCCCGCGCATCCCCTACGAGCAGGGCGCGCGGGAGATGGTGGCGTGGCATGACGAGGACCCGGCGCGCAAGGTCATGGACCCCCACGTCGACCGGCTGATGGACGAGCTCGCGGAACGCTTCCGCGTCGCCGCGGCCACCCACTGACGCACAGGAGCTGGAAGCGAGACGATGAGGAACTGGGCAGGAAATCTCGAGTACGCGGCGGCCTCGGTCGTGCGGCCTGGATCGGTGGAGGAGCTCGCGGAGTTCCTCGCCTCAGCAGCGCAACGGGGGGAGCGGGTCAAGGCGCTCGGCTCGCGCCACTGCTTCAACGACGTCGCGGACACCGGCGGGGCCCACATCGTCCTCGACCGGATCCCCGGGGGCATTGAGGTGGACGCGGCGCGCCGGGTGGTCCGCGTGCCGGCCGGCACCACGTACGGAGCCCTCGGCACAGCCCTCGAGCGGGAGGGCTGGGCGCTGCACAACATGGCCTCGCTGCCGCACATCTCGGTGGGCGGTGCCGTCCAGACCGGCACCCACGGATCCGGCATCACGAGCCCGGCCCTGGCCTCCGCCGTACGGGCGATCGAGCTTGTGCGGGCCTCCGGCGAGCTCAGCCGGCTCGAGGCGGGCGCCGGCGAGGAGTTCCTCGGCTCCGTGGTGGGCCTGGGGGCCCTCGGGATCGTGACGGCGCTCGAGCTCGCGATCGAGCCGAGCTACCTCGTGCGGCAGCAGGTGTTCGAGGGCCTGCCCTGGGAGGCCGTGCTCGCGGACTTCGACGCGGTGGCCGGGGACGGCTACAGCGTCTCGCTCTTCACCGACTACGCCGGCGACACGGTGGCCCAGGCCTGGCGCAAGGTGCGCGTCGGCGCCGGCGAGGAGGGGAGCGGCGGCGCCGCGCCGTCGTCCTTCTTCGGTGCCACGCCGGCCCAGCGGCCGCGGCACCCCCTGCCCGAGATGGATGCGGGCAACTGCACGCAGCAGCTCGACGTCCCGGGCCCCTGGCTCGAGCGGCTCCCGCACTTCCGGCACGAGTTCACCCCGAGCGCCGGCGACGAGCTGCAGACGGAATACCTCCTCCCTCGGGCCCGGGCGGCGGAGGCCCTCAGCGCGGTGCGGGCGCTCGCTGCGCGGCTGGCACCGCTCCTCTACGTCTCCGAGGTCCGCACGGTCGCGGCGGACGAGTTCTGGCTCAGCCCCTCCTACCGCCAGGACAGCGTGGCGCTGCACTTCACCTGGAGGCCCCTGCAGCGCGAGGTGGAGGCGTTCCTGCCGGAGCTCGAGGCCGCCCTCACCCCGTTCGGCGCCCGCCCGCACTGGGGCAAGCTGTTCGCCGCGCCCGCGGCCTCGATCGCGCCGCTCTACCCCCGGTTCGAGGACTTCCGCGGGCTCGCCGCGCAGCGGGACCCGGACGGCGTATTCCGCAACGCGTACCTGGACCGCCTCCTCGGCTGAGCGGTGCAGCGCCCCGGGGTCGGGGCTAGCCCCAGAGCGCCCGCTGGAGCAGGGCCCGCAGCGAGCCGACCTCGTCCGTGGTGAGGGCCGCGAACTGCTCGGATTCGCACGCCGTGAGCGCTTCCTCCGCCTGCGCGTGCAGGCGCTCGCCGGCCGGCGTGGCCAGGACGATCTTCTGCCGCCGGTCGGTGCGGCCCTGCTCGCGCGCCACAAGGCCCCGCTGCTCGAGCTCGTCGATGAGGGCCACGATCTGGCTCGGGTCCAGGCTCAGGAAGTCGGCGAGCTCGCGCTGGGTGGGCTCGAGGCCGCTGCACGCGAGCCGCAGCACCGAGTAGGAGCGCTCGCGCAGGCCGAACTCGCCCAGCGCCCGGTTGTTGAGGACCGAGCCCACCGCGTGGACCTTCGCGAGCAGGAGCCCGATGTCCTCCGCGATCGCCGACTCCGCGAGCCGCGGGACGCCGGCCTCCACACCGTGGCCAATGCTCACCGTGGCCTCCAAACCTCGTGAAATTCAATCGTTGACATTCTCAATGATCCAGTATCTCATGGACTGTGACAAGGGTCTCACGGACGAGGCCACCCCACAGACCGCAAGGGAGCATGGGCATGAGCCTGGCAGGCAAGGTAGCGATCGTCACCGGCAGCGGGCAGGGCCTCGGCCTGGCGTACGCCCGCGAACTCGCGCGGCAGGGTGCGGCCGTCGTCGTCAACGACGTCAACGAGGCCGCCGCGGCGGCCGCCGTGGAGCAGATCGAGGCCGCCGGCGGCACGGCGACCGCCGTCGTCGTCCCCGTCGGCTCGACGGAGGCCGCCAAGGCGCTCGTCGCCGGGGCCGTCGAGGCCTTCGGCCGGCTCGACATCCTCGTCACCAACGCCGGGATCCTGCGGGACAAGAGCCTTCTGAAGATGACCGACGAGGACTTCGACCTCGTCATCAACGTCCACCTCAGGGGCACGTTCACCTGTGTCCGCGAGGCGTACGCCTACTTCAAGGAGCACGGGATCGCCGGCCGCATCGTCACGATCGGCTCGCCTACCGGCCAGCGCGGCAACTTCGGCCAGACCAACTACGCCGCGGCGAAGGCCGGGATCGTCGGCATGGTGCGCACCTGGGCGCTGGAGATGAAGAAGGCCGGCGTCACGGTCAACGCCGTCATCCCCGTCGCCGCGACCGCGATGACCAAGACCGTCCCGTACTTCGCCAAGGCCGTCGAGGCGGACGAGCGCGGCGAGGCCATGCCCGCCTTCTTCCGCCACGACCTCGGCTTCGGCACGGCCGACGACGTCGCCGGCCTGATTGCCTACCTCGCCTCCGACGAGGCGGCCCGCATCACCGGCCAGGCCATCGGCGCCGGCGGCGACCGCCTCCAAGTCTGGACCCACCCCGAGCCCGCCACCACGGACTACCGCGAGGGCGGCTGGACCTACGGGGCCCTGCAGGAGAAGGGGGCCGAGCTGATCGGCGGCCACCTGCAGAGCGTGGGCGAGGAGTTCCTCCCCCTCCCGGCCGAGCTGCAGCCCTCAGAGGCCCGCTGACGATGGCACGCTACGAACTCGGCCTCGACGTCGACAAGCTCGACGCGATCGACATGCACGTGCACGTCGAGATCGACGGCCACGGCCACTGCTCCCTCCCCGACGTGCTCAACGACGCCTCCTCGAAGTACTTCAAGGCCGAGGACCGGCACCCGAGCCTGGAGAAGATCGCGGACACGTACCGCGGGCTGAACATGGCCGCCGTCGTCTTCACCGTCGACGCCCGCACCCAGCTGCACCACGAGCCCAACTCGATCGAGGACCTCATCGCGGGCGCCGCCGAGCACAGCGACGTCCTCATCCCGTTCGGCTCCGTCGACCCGCGCACGGGGGAGGAGGCGATCGCCCGAGCGAAGCACCAGGCCCTCGAGCTCGGCGCCCGCGGGTTCAAGTTCCACCCGTCCCTGCAGGGCTTCGACCCGAGCAGCGAGGAGTTCTACCCGCTCTGGGAGGCCCTGGCCGAGCTCGGCCTGCCGGCCATCTTCCACACCGGCCAGAACGGCATGGGCGCCGGGCTCCCTGGCGGCCACGGCATCAAGCTGCGCTACTCGAACCCGCTCCTGCTCGACGACGTCGCCGCCGACTTTCCCGGCCTGACCCTGATCATGGCCCACCCCTCGGTGCCCTGGCAGGAGGAGGCGATCTCGATCGCCACCCACAAGTCCAACGTCTACATCGACCTCTCGGGCTGGTCCCCGAAGTACTTCCCGGAGTCCCTCGTGCGGGCCGCCAACTCGATGCTGGCGGACAAGGTCCTCTTCGGCACGGACTTCCCGCTCATCACCCCGGAGAAGTGGCTCGGCGCATTCGCCGGCCTGCCGCTCAAGGACGAGGTCCGGCCCCGGATCCTCAAGGACAACGCCGTGAAGCTCCTCGGGCTCGGCCCCGCAGAGGGAGGGCGCTGAGATGGACCTCTACTCCGTCTGCGACTGGTACGACGCCGCCGCCCTCCTCACCGACGACGAGCGCCTCGTCCTCGGCCGGCTGCGCGACTTCCTCGAGACCACCGCCAAGCCGCTCGTGGGGGAGTACTGGGAGCGCGGTGAGTTCCCCGACGAGATCGCCCGGCCGCTCATCGGCCTCGACCTCATGGAGCCGGCGGAGGCCACGGCGAACCGGACGCGCCCCGCCCGTGGGATCTACCACGGCTTCCGCATCTTCGAGCTGGCCCGCACCGACGCCTCGATCGCCACGTTCTACACCGCCCAGGCCGGGCTGTTCCGCACGGCCATCCGCGTCGGCGCCTCCGAAGAGCAGAAGAAGGAGTGGATGCCCAAGGTCATCGACTTCACGCTCAAGGGGGTCTTCTCCCTCACGGAGCCCGAGCACGGCTCAGACATCGCCGGCGGCCTCGCCACCACGGCCCGGCGCGACGGCGACGCCTGGGTGATCGACGGCGCCAAGCGCTGGATCGGGGGCGCCTCCACGGCGGACGTGCTCGCGGTGTTCGCCCGCGACGTCGCGGACGGCCAGGTCAAGGCGTTCCTCGTCCCCCGCGGGGCTCCCGGGGTCACCCTGACGAAGATCCACCGCAAGACCGCGCTGCGCATGATGCAGAACGCCCACATCACGCTCGACGGCGTGCGGGTCACCGAGGCGGACCGGCTCCACAACGTGAACTCGTTCCGCGACGTCGCCGCGATGCTGCGCGCCATGCGCTCCGACGTCGCCTGGATCGCCACCGGCATCCAGGCCGGCGCCTTCGAGGCGGCCCTGCGCTACGTCACGGAGCGCGAGCAGTTCGGCCGCCAGCTCGGCGGCTTCCAGCTCGTCCAGGAGAAGCTCGCCCGCATGCTCGGGAACCTCACTTCGAGCCTCGCGCTCGTCGTCCGGCTCACCGAGCAGCAGGAGAAGGGCGTCTACCGCGACCAGGACTCCGCCCTCGCCAAGATGCAGACGTCGCTGCTCATGCGCGAGACGGTGGCCCTCGCCCGCGAGGTCGTGGGCGGCAACGGCATCACCCTCGACGCCGACGTGGCCCGCTTCCACGCGGACGCCGAGGCGGTCTACTCCTACGAGGGCACCCACGAGATCAACGCCCTCATCGTCGGCCGGGCCCTCACCGGCCAGAGCGCCTTCACCAAGTAAGGAAACCCACCATGACTGCACGCACCGCCGACCGTCATTCTGAGCCGAGGCTCATTGTCGACTTCGACAAGCTCCTCACCATGGCCGGCGCCGACCTCGGCGCGACCGACTGGATGGAGATCACCCAGGACCGCGTCAACCTCTTCGCCGACGCGACCGACGACCACCAGTGGATCCACACCGACCCCGAGCGCGCCAAGCACGGCCCCTTCGGCGCCCCGATCGCCCACGGCTTCCTCACGCTCTCCCTCATCATCCCGTTCTGGGGCGAGCTGTTCGACGTCGAGGGCGTCACCACCAAGGTCAACTACGGCCTCGACAGGGTCCGCTTCACCGCGCCCGTCAAGGTCGGCTCGAAGGTCCGCATGGCCGGCACCATCGCCGAGGTGGCCGAGGTCAAGGGCGGCGCCCAGATCAAGGTCAGCGCCACGATCGAGATCGAAGGCCAGGAGCGCCCGGCCGTCGTCGCCGAGTTCCTCGCGCGGTTCTACAAGTAGACCGCGCGCCTTCCAGAGCCCCGCCCTTCCTACCCTTCCCACCCTTTCCGCCCTTCCCGCCCTTCTGTCCCGAGGAAACCCCATGTCCGGAACCCCCACGCTCCGCCAGATGAGCACGGCCGCCCAGCGCAAGGAAGCGCGCACGGTCATCCTGTCCAGCTACCTGGGCAGCACCATCGAGTTCTACGACTTCCTCCTGTACGCGACGGCGGCCGCCGTCGCCTTCCCGAAGGTGTTCTTCGCCGGAACCGACCCCTGGGTCGGCGTCGTCGCCGCCTACGCGACCTTCGCCGCCGGCTACGTGGCGCGCCCGCTCGGCGGCGCCATCTTCGGCCACTTCGGCGACCGGATGGGCCGCAAGGGCATGCTCATCGTGTCCATGACGGTCATGGGCCTCGCCTCGGCCGCGATCGGCCTCATCCCCGGCACGGACCTCATCGGTCCGTGGGGCGCCGTCATCCTCGTGCTGCTGCGCGTCCTGCAGGGCATCGCCGTCGGCGGGGAATGGGGCGGCGCAGCGCTCATGGCCCTCGAGCACGCCGACCCGAAGCGGCGGGGGTTCGCGGCGTCGTTCGTCAATGCCGGCGCCCCCACGGGCGCGGTCCTCGGCACGGTCATGATGGGAATCGTCTCCGCGCTTCCCGGCCCGCAGTTCCTCGCCTGGGGCTGGCGCGTGCCGTTCCTGCTCTCCTTCGCGCTCCTCGCCGTGGGCCTGTTCGTGCGGCTGCGGGTGGCCGAGAGCCCGATCTTCGCAGAGGCCGTCGCCGCGGAGGATCGCGCCGCGGGGTCCCTCGGTGCGCAGCGCAGGGTCCCGCTCCTCGACGTCCTCCGCCGCCCCAAGGCGCTGGTCTTCATCATGCTCGCGGGCGCGGCCGGGTTCGGCCTCCAGGTCGTCCTCCCCACGTTCTCCGTCACCTACGCGGTCGCCAAGGGCGCCCCGCAGGGCGGCGTGCTGTACGCGTTCGCGGCGGCCTCGGCCATCTCCATCGCGTTCGTCCTCTTCGGCGGCCGCCTGTCCGACCGGTTCGGCCGCAGGCCCGTGATGGTCGCAGGGCTCGTCCTCTTCGTCGCCTACCTGGTCCCGATGTTCGGCCTGCTCGGCTCGGGCAACGTGTGGCTCGTGTTCCTGGCCTTCACGCTGGCCCTCGTCTTCCACTCGACGCTCTACGGCCCGCTCGCGGCGTTCGTCTCGGAGCAGTTCGGCACCACCTCCCGCTACACGGGCGCCGCCCTCGGCTACCAGCTCGCCACGCTCATCGGGGCCGGCTTCACCCCCGGCATCGTCGCCTCCCTGTACAAGGACGCGGGCCAGAGCATCGTCCCGGTCGTCGGGTTCCTTGCGGCGATGTCCCTCGTCTCCGCGGTGTTCATCCTGCTGACCCGGGAGTCCAAGGACAACGACCTCACGGCCGTCCGCTAGCCCCGCCCACCCCACCGACCAGGAGGTCCCCATGTACAACAACGGTGTTGGCTCGTGGCTCCACCGCCGCCGCCCCAAGTCCGGCACCAAGGTGGCGCTCGTGGCGGGCCAGCGCGAGCTCAGCTACGCCGAGCTGTGCGAGCGCGCCGACCGCCTCGCGAACGCCCTGCGCCGCCGGGGCGTGGCCCGGGGCGACCGCGTGGCCTACCTCGGCGAGAACGATCCCGCGTTCGTCGAGACGTTCTTCGCCGCGGGCCTCCTGGGCGCGATCTTCATCCCGCTCAACACCCGGCTGGCCGCCCCCGAGCTGCAGTTCCAGCTCCAGGACTCCGGCGCCCGCCTCCTGGTCCACGGCGCCGCCCTCGAGGGCCTGGCCGCCGGGTCCGTGGCCGGCACCGGGGTGCAGGTCCGCCTCGTCGTCACGGGGGCGGACGACGCCGGGGGTGCCGCTCCCGCTGGAAGCGGCACCCCCGCCGTCGAACGCTACGAGGACGCCCTCGCGGCGGCGCCCGACGACTGGATCGACGAGACGGTAGGCCTCGACGACGGGGCCATGATCCTCTACACGTCGGGGACCACCGGGCGGCCCAAGGGCGCCCTGCTCACCCACGGGAACATCACGTGGAACTGCATCAACGTCATCACGGACATGGACGTCAACCGCAACGACGTGGCGCTCATGATCTCCCCGCTGTTCCACGTCGCCTCGCTCGACATGGGCCTGCTGCCGATGCTGCTCAAGGGCGCCACCGTGGTGCTCGAGCAGAAGTTCGACCCCGGCCGGGCGCTCGAGCTCATCGAGCGGCACCGCATCACGGCCCTCAGCGGCGTGCCCACCACGTACCAGCTCCTCGCCGAGCACCCCGCCTGGGCGAGCACGGACATCAGCTCGCTCGACAAGCTCACGTGCGGCGGCTCCGCCGTGCCCCTGCGCGTCCTCGAGGCCTACGAGGAGCGCGGCCTCGGGTTCTCGAACGGGTACGGCATGACCGAGACGGCCCCGGGCGCGACCACCCTGCCGGCGTGGCGGTCCCGGGAGAAGGCCGGCTCCTCCGGGCTCCCGCAGTTCTTCACGGACATCCGGATCGCGGACCCGCTCGGCGAAGTCCTCGCCCCGGGGGAGGTCGGGGAGATCCAGATCTCCGGGCCCAACGTCATCAAGCAGTACTGGAACCGTACCGAGGCGACCCGCGACTCCTACGCGGACGGGATCTGGTTCAAGTCCGGGGACATGGGCTACCGCGACGAGGAGGGCTTCCTGTTCGTCTCCGACCGGCTCAAGGACATGATCATCTCCGGCGGCGAGAACATCTACCCCGCCGAGGTCGAGGCCGCCATCGTGGAACTGCCCCAGGTGGCCTCCGTGGCCGTCATCGGGGTCGCCGACGAGAAGTGGGGCGAGGTGCCGCGCGCCGTCGTGACGCTGCGCGAGGGAACCTCGCTCACCCAGGAGGACATCCGCGCGCACTTGGACGGGCGCCTCGCCCGGTACAAGATCCCCAAGTCGGTCGTGTTCGTGGAGGAGATGCCCCGTACCGCGAGCGGCAAGATCCGCAAGGCCGAGCTGCGGAGGCAGTTCGCGCAGTAGGCCCGTCCCGGACAGCGCGCGGCGCGGGCTACTGGTCGAAGTTGCCGTACTTGGCCCGCGCCGCGCTGTAGACCCCGTAGCAGGCGAGGCCGAGGGCCACCACGCCGAGGATCCAGCCGCCGAACGGCTGGGACGCGAGCGACTTGAGCGCGCCGTCGAGGCCGGACTGCTGCTTCGGGTCGTGGTGCACGGCGGCGACGAGGATCAGGATCCCGAGGACTGCGACGGCGACGCCCTTGGCCGTGTAGCCGATGCTTCCCACGACCTTCACCCAGTCCGGCGCCGACTCGTTCGGCTGGGCGTCCTTGCCCAGGAAGCTGCGGGTGACCCCACGGAAGCCGAAGTACACGCCGATGCCGAGGACCACAAGCCCGGCGATGAAGAGCACCACGGGGCCGAAGGGGACCGAGAGCACATTGGCCGTGGTCTGCTGGGACTGCTGGCTCGAGTTCTTCTGGTTGCCGAGGGCGAAGCTGATGAACAGCCACGTGAGGCCGAAGTACGCGACCGCGGTGCCGCCGGGGCCGAGGGCCTTGGTCGCCTTGCCCTCGCGCCGCCACTTCGCGACCGCGTCGATGACCATCCAGACGGCGAGCGCGGCACAGCAGACGACGCCGGCCCACAGCAGCACCGGTCCGCCGGGAGCCGAGGCGATCTGCCCGACCGCGCTCGACTGGTCGGCGTTGTTGCCGCCGCCGAGCGCCACCTGGAGCGCCAGCCACGCGATGAGGATATGCAGCAGGCCCACGAAGGCGAAGCCTGCGCGCGCCACCGTGCGCGCGGCGGGCGAGCTCGCGGCCCGCTCCGCATGGTGGGCGGCGTCCTTGGCGCCCCGCTCGGCCGGATTGCCGGCCCCGCCGCCCCCGCCTGAATGACCGTCCACTGATGACCTCCTGATACGAGTGCTTCCCATCATCTTCGGTGTCTCTTGCCCTCCTTCGGTAGACTTGGGTGGCAAGAGCCCCGGAAGTCTTGCCACGACGCGCGAGAGACGGGGTCTTTGCATGTAGGCCAGCGGCCAGCCGGGCCGTGGGCGGTGTCCGGGGAGGAATCCATGCCAGCAATCGTGATCGTCGGAGCCCAGTGGGGCGATGAGGGCAAGGGCAAGGCAACGGACCTGCTGGGGGGCCGCGTGGACTACGTGGTCAAGCCCAACGGGGGCAACAACGCGGGCCACACGGTGGTGGTCGGCGGCGAGAAGTACGAGCTCAAGCTCCTGCCCGCCGGCATCCTGAGCCCCAACACGATCCCGGTCATCGGCAACGGCTGCGTGGTGAACCTCGAGGCGCTCTTCCAGGAGATCGACGGCCTCGAGGCCCGCGGCGCGGACACGTCCCGCCTGCGCGTCTCCGCCAACGCCCACCTGGTGGCGCCGTACCACCAGACTCTGGACAAGGTCACGGAGCGGTTCCTCGGCAAGCGCGCGATCGGCACCACGGGCCGCGGGATCGGCCCCGCCTACATGGACAAGGTGGCCCGTCTCGGCATCCGCGTCCAGGACGTCTTCGACGAGTCGATCCTGCGGCAGAAGGTCGAGGGCTCGCTGCACCAGAAGAACGAGCTCCTCGTCAAGGTCTACAACCGCCGCGCCGTGGACATCGACGAGACCGTGGACTACTTCCTCGGCTTCGCGGACCGGCTGCGCCCGCTCGTCATCGATTCGACCTACGAGCTGAACAAGGCGCTCGACGACGGCAAGGTCGTGCTCATGGAGGGCGGGCAGGCCACGTTCCTCGACGTGGACCACGGCACCTACCCGTTCGTCACCTCCTCGAACCCCACCGCCGGCGGCGCCTCGGTGGGCTCGGGCATCGGCCCCACCCGCATCTCGCGGGCCATCGGGATCGTCAAGGCCTACACCACGCGCGTCGGCGCCGGCCCGTTCCCCACCGAGCTGTTCGACGAGATGGGCGAGTACCTGCAGAAGACCGGCGGCGAGTTCGGCGTGAACACGGGCCGCCCGCGCCGCTGCGGCTGGTACGACTCGGTCCTGGCCCGCCACGCCTCCCGCGTCAACGGCTTCACCGACTACTTCCTCACCAAGCTCGATGTGCTCACCGGGATCGAGCGCATCCCCGTGTGCGTGGCGTACGACGTCGACGGCGTGCGCCACGACGAGATGCCGATGACGCAGACCGAGTTCCACCACGCCCAGCCGATCTTCGAGTACTTCGACGGCTGGACCGAGGACATCTCCGGCGCGAAGACCCTCGACGAGCTCCCGGCCAACGCCCGGGACTACGTCCTGGCGCTCGAGAAGCTCTCCGGGACGCGGTTCTCGGCCATCGGCGTCGGCCCCGACCGCGACCAGACCATCGTGGTCCGCGACCTCATCGACTGAGCCGAAAAAAGTTCTCAGAAAAAAATCCGGAACCGCGTAACCCTCGAGGGGCCGCGGGCGATTACCTCAGTGCAAGCCGGGCTGGAATCTGTCCCCCATCATGTTCCAGCCCGGCTTCCTCTCTGCCCAGTCCGAGCCGTTGGCGCAGCTGGCCCACGGCTAGACTGGGCGGGTTCTGCCTTCAGACTCCAGGGTCAAGAATCCAGGGGATAGCCGTGTTCGAATCGATCACTGACGACGATCTCGCGCCGGGTGCGCTGACGGAGCACGAGCGGTTCACCCTCGTCTACCGTTCGCTGGCACCCGCGGTGATCGCCTACATGTCCGCCCGCGGGGTGGACGACCCCGAGGCGCTCGCGCAGGACGTGTTCGTCGCGGTCCTGCCGCGTCTCGGGTCGATCACCGGCGGTGCGGCCGGGTTGAAGACGCTCGTCTTCTCCGTGGCCCACGCCCGCGTGGTGGACCACTACCGCCGCACCGAGCGCCGGCCGCGGATCGTCGACTACGATCCGCTGCTGGACACGCGCGAGACCGCCTCCGCGGAGCACGATGCGCTCCTCGCCACGGGCCAGACCGACGCGGAGAACCTGATCGGCAGGCTCAAGGGAGACCAGAAGGAGGTGCTCACCCTCCGCATCGTGGCGGAACTGAGCATCGAAGAAGTCGCCTCCGTGCTCGGCAAGACGCCGGGCGCGGTCAAACAGCTCCAACGCAGGGCACTGCTGGCCCTCAGGGAGCACGTGTCCGAGGAAGAGTGGGTCCGATCAGCGTGAACAGGCAGGTGCAGGCGGTGCTCGCCGAGGAGGGGCTCGAGCACGACGCCGCGCTGACGCGCGCGCTCGAGCGGATCGCGGCGCTCCGGATCGCTGAGCCGCCCGCGCCCTCCGGCGAGCTCGCACGCCTCCTCGCCGCCAGTGCGGCCTCTGCCGGGCAGACGCCCGCGGCGGGGGAGAGCGCGACGGCGCCGCTCGCCGTCGTGCTCCCGCTCACCCGGGCCGCGGCCCGCAAGGCGGAGGCCGCGGCCGTCGCGGCCAGGCCGCGGTGGATCAAGCGCCACCGCGGCGCGATGATCGGCGTGCTCGTCGCGGCCGGCATGGGCCTCGGCGCGAGCGGCGTGGCCGCCATGACGGGCCAGGCCTGGGACTGGCACGCGCCACTGCACCCTGCCGTGGGCCCGTCGCTCACCCACGACGCCGAGCCCTCGGCCCCGGGCGGGGGCCCCGGCACGCCCTCCGGCGCCGCGGCGCCGACGCAGGACACGGGTGCGGGCGCGACCGGCGCGGGCCGCACCCTCGGCCAGTCCGGGGCGCGCAGCGCCGACGGGTCGGCCCAGAAGCAGGGCGCCGCCACCTCCTCCCCGTCGCACGACTCCCGGGAGCAGGGGTCGCAGGACCCGACCCCGCAGGGGAGCGACCGCGGGCACGGTTCCGGTGGTTCCGCGGACTCGGTCCCGTCCTCCCAGAGCACGGCGCGGCCGAGTCCGAGCGCCGGAAGCCAGGACGGGTCCGGCGCGAGCGGCCACGACGGGAACGGCGGCGGCTCCGACGGCCAGCCCACCAGCCGGTAGGCGCCCGCAGTAGCATGGCCCCATGCGGCACGTGAACGATCCTGCTGTCATCGACCGCCTCATGAGCACCCCCGGGACGTGGGCGATCGTCGGGCTGACCCGGAATGAGTGGCGGGCCGCGCACGCCGTCTCCCTCACGGTCCGCGACGTCATGGGCAACCGCATCATCCCGGTGAACCTGCGCGGCGAGGACGTGCACGGCGAGAAGGGCTACGCGCGGCTCGCGGACATCCCCGCCGAGCTGCACCCGATCGACGTCGTGGACTGCTTCGTGAACTCCGGCCGGGTCGGCGACATCGTGGACCAGGCGATCGCCGTCGGTGCGAAGGCCGTGTGGATGCAGCTCGGCGTCGTCGACGAGGGCGCGGCGGAGCGCGCGGAGGCCGCGGGGCTCGACGTGGTCATGGACGCCTGCCCCGAGCGGGAGCTGTGGCGGCGCGGCCGCGGGACGGCGTGATGGACGCTTCCCTGCTCAGGGAGCTCTGCCTCGGCTTCCCCGGCGCGTACGAGGACTTCCCGTTCGGGCCCGAGGCCTCGGTGTTCAAGGTCCGGCCCCCGCGGGGCGGCGACGAGCGGCCGGGGAAGATGTTCGCCCTCTCCAACCTCGATGCGGTCCCCCTGACCGTGGCGCTCAAGTGCGACCCCGGGCTGGCCGTGCAGCTGCGGGCGGCGCACCCCGAGATCACCGGCGCCTGGCACATGAACAAGAGGCACTGGAGCGACGTGCGCCTCGACGGGGCCCTCGCCGAGGAGGATGTCCGCGACCTGATCGAGGACTCGTACGACCTCGTCGTGGCCGGCTTGCCCCAGGCGCAGCGCGAGGCGCTGGGCTGGAGCCGGCTCGCCCGCTGAGCGCGCTAGGGTGGGGAGCGTGCTCGAACAGTCCACGCTCGATGCCCTGTGGGACTTCTCCGACCCGGCCGCCTCGGAGGCGGCGTTCCGCCGCGCCCTCGAGGACCCGCAGTTCGACGCCGCGGAGCGGTGCGAGCTCGCCACCCAGCTGGGCCGGGCGATCGGCCTCCAGGGCCGCTTCGAGGAGGCCGATGCGCTCCTCGACGGCATCGACTGCGAGCCCGACCCTACGATCGGCGTGCGGGTCGTCCTCGAACGCGGCCGCCTGCTCAACTCCTCGGGGCATGCCGCCATGGCCGTGCCGCTGTTCGAGCAGGCCGCCGAGCTCGGCGAGCACCTCGGGGAGGAGTTCCTCGCCGCGGACGCGTTCCACATGCTCGCGATCGCGGACACCGAGCACGCCGAATCCTGGGCACGCGCCGGCATCGAGTACGCCAGCAGCTCCCACAGCCCGCGCACCCAGCGCTGGTGCGCCTCGCTCCACGGCAACCTCGGATGGATGTTCGTGGACGCCGGCGAACCCCACCGCGCGCTCGTCGAGTTCCAGCTCGCCGAGCAGTGGGCCGAACGCGTGGGCACCCCCGCCCAGGTCGAGTGGGCGCGCGAGGGGATCGCCGCCTGCCGCGCCACCGGCGGCTGACCAACCTACCGAAAGGACACCATGTACTTCATCGTCGTGAAGTTCGAGACCAAGCCCGAGTACACGGAGCAGTTCCCCGAGATCGTGCGCGAGTTCACCGAGTCCACGCGCAGGGAGCCCGGGAACCTGTTCTTCGAGTGGTCGCGCTCCCTGGAGAACCCGGCGGAGTACGTCCTCGTCGAGGCCTTCACGGACGACGGCGCCGCCCCGCACGTGCAGAGCGAGCACTTCGCGAACGGCCTCGAGGCCATGCGGCCCTGCCTGGTCAGGACCCCGAGTATCGTCTCCCGGCTCGTCGACGGCGAGGGCTGGGGCGAAATGGGCGAGCTGCAGATCGGCTGAGGGCCACCACGGCGCGGCGCCCCGAAGCACGACGGCGGCCCGAAGCACGACGGCGGCCCGGTCACCTTCCGAGCGGAAGGCGACCGGGCCGCCGTCGTACCCCCGTCTGAAGGTCACCTCCTGAAGGTCACCTTCTGGAGGTCACCTCCTGAAGGTCAGCTACTGCGGGTCACCTTCTGCGGGTCACTCGGCGACGTAGTAGAGGCGCTTGTTGACGAACTCGTCCATCCCGAGCGGGCCGAGCTCGCGGCCGAAGCCCGAGCGCTTGACCCCGCCGAACGGCATCTCCGCGCCCTCGGCGGCCGGGATGTTGACGTTCGACATGCCGCTCTCGAGGCGCGAGGCGACCTTCTCCGCGCGGGCGGTGTCCGTGGAGAAGACGGCGCCGCCGAGGCCGTACGGGGTGTCGTTCGCGAGGCGGAGGGCCTCCTCGTCGCTGCCGACCTTGTAGACCACCGCGACCGGGCCGAACAGCTCCTCGCGGTACGCCCGCATCTCGGGCGTGACGCCCGTGAGGACGGCGGGGGAGTAGTACGCGGCGTCGCCCTCGCCGAGCACGCCGCCCGCGTGGAGCGTGGCACCCTTGTCCACGGCGTCCCGCACCTGCTCGGCCAGGCCCTCGGCGGCCGCGCGGGAGGACAGCGGCGCGTACGTGTTCTCGGCGTCGGCGGCGGGATCGCCCGGGGTGAGGGCCTGCGCGCGGGCGGTCAGCTGGGCCACGAAGTCGTCGAAGATGTCCTCCATGACGATCATCCGCTTGTTCGAGTTGCAGGCCTGGCCGGTGTTCTCCATGCGGGTGTCCCACGCGGTGTCCGCGACTGAGGCGACGTCAGCGGCGTCGAGGACCACGAATGGGTCCGAGCCGCCGAGCTCGAGCACGGCCTTCTTGAGGTTCTTGCCCGCGAGCTCGCCGATGATCGCGCCCGCCCGCTCCGAGCCGGTCAGCGAAACGCCCTGGAGGCGCGGGTCCGCGATGATGTCCCCGATCTGGGCGTGCGAGGCGAAGAGGTTGACGTAGGCGCCGCGCGGCACGCCGGCGTCGTCCATGATCTGCTGGATCGCGAGGGCCGAGCGGGGGCAGTTCTCGGCGTGCTTGAGGATGATCGTGTTGCCGAGCATGAGGTTCGGCGCGGCGAACCGGGCTACCTGGTAGTACGGATAGTTCCACGGCATGATGCCCAGGAGCGGGCCCACGGGCAGCTTCTGCACCGCGGCCCGGCCGCCGGAGAAGGTCTTGATCTCCTGATCGGCGGCGAGGGCCGGGCCCTCGGTGGCGAAGTAGTTGAAGATGTCCGTGCAGAACTCGGCCTCGCCCTTGGACTGGGAGAGCGGCTTGCCCATCTCTTCGGTGATGATCGCGGCGAGCTCGTCGGCGCGCTCGGTGAACAGCTCGGCGATGCGCGAGACCACCTTGGCGCGCGCCTCGATCGGAGTCTCGCGCCAGGACTCGAAGGCGCTCTGGGCGGAGGCGAGGGCGGACTCGACGTCGGCGTCGGTCGCGGTGGGGAACGTCTCGACGACCTCGCCGGTGGCGGGATTCAGGACACGGTATCCGGGCTCACTGCTAGTCATGGCACCATCTTGCCCCGTTTGGTGGCGCAGATCACTGTGCTTAAGGACGACGCCGAGGGGTCGCCGCTGTGCGGATCGTCCCCTCCGCGTCGCTTCGGTTCGCTTCCCGCGCGTCGAGGAGTCACCTCCGTCCCGTTGAGGAGTCACCTCCGCGACGTCGAGGAGCCAGACGACGCCGGCCGGGCGCCTTCTGCCCGGAAGGCGGCCAGCCGGCGTCGTACCCGAAAGGGGGAACTCGCGACGAGATGCGTACCCGAAACGGTTAGGGGAGGACCTGGCGCTTGCTCGAGATCACGCCCGTGTTGAAGCCCGCGAGGTGCAGGCCGCCGTGGAAGCGCGCGTGCTCGATCTTCACGCAGCGGTCCATCACCACGTTCAGGCCGGCGGCCTCGGCGTCCGCGGCGACCCCCTCGTGCCAGGACCCGAGCTGGAGCCAGATGGTCTTGGCGCCGACCGCCTTGGCCTCCTCGAGCACGCCGGGGAGGTCGTCGTGCTTGCGGAACACCTCGACGAGGTCCGGGGTCTCGGGCAGGTCCGCGAGCGAGGCGTAGACCGGCTGCCCCAGGATGCTCTTCACGACCGGGTTGACGAAGTACACGCGGTACTTCGTGGACGAGAGCAGGTACGTGGCCACGAAGTAGCTCGCGCGGCTGGGCTTGTCCGAGGCTCCGACGATCGCGATGACCTTCGTCTCGTGCAGGATCCTCAGCCGCTCGGGGGCGGAGGGACCCACCCAGGTGCGCTCGGCTTCTGTCGTTCCGACGACGCTCACTTGTTCGCTCCCTTCGCGGGCACGGAGCAGGCCTCGCCGGTGTAGGTCGGCGCGGCGAACTCCTCCTCGAGGCCGGTGATCTCCTGCGGCTCTGTCTGGCTTGCAGCCAATGCCTGGTCGAGGTCCCAGATGATGTCCTCGACGTCCTCGAGCCCCACCGAGAGGCGGATGAGGTCCGCCGGCACGCCGGCCGCGACGAGCTGCTCCGCGGAGAGCTGTTGGTGCGTCGTCGAGCCGGGGTGCAGCACGAGCGTGCGCGCGTCCCCGATGTTCGCCAGGTGCGAGGCGAGCTGGAGCGCCTCGATAAACCGGGCACCGGCCTCGCGGCCACCCCTGACGCCGAAGCTGAACACCGAGCCCACGCCGAGGGGCAGGAGCTCCTTCGCGTACGCGTGCTGCGGGTGCGAGGGCAGGCCCGCGTAGTTCACGTAGGTGACGCGCGGATCGGCCTCGAGCCACTCGGCGACGCGCTGGGCGTTCGCGAGGTGGTTGTCCATGCGCTGCGGGAGCGTCTCGACGCCCTGGAGGAGCTGGAACGCGGACTGCGCGGACAGGGACGGCCCGATGTCGCGCAGCTGCTCGGAGCGCAGCTTGGTGAGGAAGCCGTACTCGCCGAAGTTGCCCCACCATGAGACGTTGCCGTAGCTGCGCACCGGCTCCGTCATGGTCGGGAATCTGCCGTTGCCCCAGTCGAAGGTGCCGGACTCCACGACCACGCCGCCGAGCGTGGTCCCGTGGCCGCCGAGGAACTTCGTGGCCGAGTGGATCACGATGTCCGCGCCGTGCTCGATGGGCCGCAAGATGTACGGCGGGGTCAGCGTCGAGTCGACCACGAGCGGGACTCCGTGCTCATGGGCGACGGCGGCGAGGCCGGCCAGGTCGGCGATGTCGCCGGAGGGGTTGGCCACCACCTCGGTGTACACGGCCTTGGTGTTCTCGCGCAGGGCCGCCTTGAACGCGGCCGGATCGGTCGAGTCCACGAACGTGGTCTCGACCCCGAACCGGCGCAGCGTCACGTCGAGCTGGGTGATCGTGCCGCCGTAGAGCTTGGAGGAGGCGACGATGTGGTCCCCGGCCTGGGTGAGCGCGGCGAACGTGATGAACTCCGCGGCCATGCCGGAGGACGTCGCGACCGCTCCGATGCCGCCCTCGAGCGAGGCGATGCGCTCCTCGAAGGCGGCGACGGTCGGGTTGCCGATGCGGGAGTAGATGTTGCCGTACTTCTGCAGCGCGAACAGGTTGGCGGCGTCGTCCGAGTCCTTGAACACGAACGAGGTCGACTGGTAGATCGGGACCGCCCGGGCGCCGTGCTCGGCGTCGGGCGTGCCGCCGGCGTGCAGGGCGCGGGTGCGGAAGCCGAACTGGCGCTCCGCCATCAGGCGTTCGCCCCGGCGAGGTCCGCCCCGGTGAGGTCCGCGCGGTGGCGGGCGGCGCCGTCGTGCCTCGTGACCGGCAGCAGGTCAGTGCGCAGCTCGGTGCCGTTCTTGCGGGCGAGGTCCGCCTCGAGCTCGCGCACGATCGGGAGGACGTCGCCGCCGAACGCCTCGAGCTCCTCCTGGAAGTGCAGGTAGCCGGTGAGGAACAGGTTCACGCCGATCTTCTTGTACTCGACGATCCGCTCGGCGATCTGCTCGGGGGTGCCGATGAGCTTGGTGCGGAAGCCGTCGTTGTACTGGACGAGGTCCTCGAACGTGGAGTCCTCCCACATGCCCTTGCCGTCCTTGGTGGACTGGCCGGCCTCCTTGACGGCGGCGGCGAAGCCCTCGACGGCGGGCCGGTGGGCCTTGGCGATGATCTCGCGGAGCGTGTCCTGGGCCTCCTTCTCCGTGTCGCGGGCGATCACAAAGCCGTTGAGGCCGAAGCGCGGCGCGGCGGGGGCGGTGCGGCCGTCCTGGGCGGCGGCCAGGACCCCGGCGATGTTCTCCTTGAAGCCCTCGATGTCGCGGCCGTTGGAGAAGTACCAGTCCGCGGTGCGGCCTGCAGCGGCCTGCGCGGCCGTCGAGTTGCCGCCGAAGAAGATCTCCGGGTGCGGGCGGCCCGGGACGTCCAGCGGCGCCGGGTTCAGCGTGAAGTCGGAGATCGTGTAGTACTTGCCCGACTGCGAGTACTCCTTCTGCGTCCACAGGCCTCGGAGGGCGTTGATGAACTCCTCGGTGCGGACGTAGCGCTCGTCGTGCTCGAGCCACTCCAGGCCGAAGTTCACGAACTCGTCCTTGAGCCAGCCCGAGACCACGTTCACGGCCGCGCGTCCGCCGGAGAGGTGGTCCGCGGTGATGATGAACTTCGCGAGCACCCCCGGGTGCCACATGCCCGGGTGCACGGCCGAGATGACCTTGAGCCGCTCGGTGGCCATGAGCAGCGCGAGACTGAACGAGGTGGCCTCGTGCTGCTTGTCCGCGCCGTAGCTCGCGGCGTAGCGGGTCTGCGTCAGGGCGTACTCGAAGCCCGAGTCCTCCGCGATGCGGGCGAGCTTCCTGTTGTACTCGAACTCCCAGTTGGTCCGCTGCTCGATGGTCGAGACGACGAGGCCACCCGAGACGTTGGGCACCCAGTAGGCGAACTTCAGCGGGGTCTCGAGGTCGATCCCAGACAAGGACATAGTGCGCTCCTTACGTGCGGGCGCGACGTGGGGCTCGGGCCGAGGCTCCATAGCACTCACCATCGCTTCTGGCAGTAGCACCTTTGGCTCCGGACGGCGGTCCCGCCGGGGCCAGGGTTGCTGCGGCGTCACAGATCCAGATCTCTCAGCCGCTCGGGATGGTCAGTCCGATTCTGTCGAAAGGCGGCGTAACGATGCAAATTATTTCGTCACACTCGCGGGAGTCGGTGCCGCGCCGAATACTGTTCGGTGGCGTGCCCGCCGGTCGGCCGCCGGAGAGGGGAATGCACTGATGGGACGCACGACGGCGGGCGGTTCCGCCTCGTACGCGGAGCTCGCCGAGCGCTTCGCTCCGGTCTTCGCGCGGATCGAGGGCGGCGCGCTCGACCGGGAGCTGGCCAGGGCCCTGCCGTTCGAGCAGGTCGGCTGGCTCAAGGACGCCGGGTTCGGCCGCGTGCGGGTGCCAGCCGAGTACGGCGGCTTCGGCGCCTCCATCGAGACGCTCGTCCGGCTGCTCATCGACCTCTCCGCGGCGGACTCCTCGGTGGGTCACCTGCTGCGCTCCCACTTCGCGTTCGTGGAGACCATCTCGCTGCAGGACGAGGCCTTCCGGGCCCGGTGGTTCGGCCGGGTCGCGGACGGCGCCCTCTTCGGCAACGCCGCGACCGAGAAGTCCGGCAACGCCCTCGGTACCGTCCAGACGCGCCTCGCCCCCGCGGCCAACGGGTGGCTCCTCACCGGCGAGAAGTACTACACGACCGGCACGATCTTCGCCGACTACGTGGCCGTCATGGCGTCCCCGGAGGACTCCGCCGCGCGGCTGTACGCGATCGCGCCGACCGGGCATGCCGGCGTCGAGATTCGCGACGACTGGGACGGCTTCGGCCAGCAGATGACCGGCACCGGGACGGCCGTGTTCCGCGATGTCCCGATCCCGGACGAGGACGCCGTGCCCCGCACCGAGTCCACCACGCATGAGCCGGCCTTCCTCCAGCTCATGCTCCTGACGGTCCTCGCCGGGATCGGGAAGGCCGTGGTGCGCGACGCCTCGGCGCTCGTGGCGAAGCGGACGCGGACCTTCTCGACCGGGTCCGGGCAGCTGTTCCGCGAGGATCCGCTCATCCTGAACCTGGTGGGGCAGCTCGCGGCCAAGTCGTTCGCCGCGGAGTCCTCCGTGCTCGCCGCGGCCCGCGAGCTCGACGCCGCCCTCGCCCTCGGCCCCGACGCCCCGGCCGAGGACCGCTACGTGCGGGGAGCTGTCGCCGTCGACCTCGCCCAGGTGGCCGTGCCGCCGCTCGTGATCGACGCCGCGCAGCAGCTCTTCGACACGGCCGGCGCCTCCGCCGTGTCCCGGGGCAAGGCGCTCGACCGGCACTGGCGCAATGCCCGGACCGTCGCGACGCACAACCCGGCGGCGTTCAAGGCGCGCGGGCTGGGGGACTGGTTCGTCAACGGGACCTCGCCCGTGGCCCTGCACAGCATCGGCGAGGCAACGGCTCCGGCGGGGTCGGCCCGCTAGGCGCAGCTGACTCCTCAACGGCGCGTAGATGACCCCTCGACGGTGCGGACCTGACTCCTCAACGGCGCGTATCCCTCGTTGAGGAGTCACCTACGCCGTTTCGAGGAGTCACCTACGCCAGCTTGAAGAGTCACCTACGCCGTTTCGAGGGCTCACGCCCGGGCCAGGAGCTCCTCGCCCACCCGCCCGCGCTGGTAGAACACCTCGCGCCCGGCGCGCACCGGCTCGGTGAGCCCCGACTCCGCGAGCACCTTGAGGTGCGCGTTGACCGTCCCGGCGGCGAGGTCGAGCGCGCAGGCGAGCTGCGTCGTCGTCATCGGCACGTCCAGCTGCGCGAGGATCTGCGCGCGCGTCCGCCCGAGCAGGCGTGAGACCGGCGACTCGCGCGTCTCCCGCGTCGCCTCCCACAGCCGCCCGACGCCGCGGGGCGCGTACGTGATGGTGGGCACGAACGGGGCAATGTTGAGCACGAGCGTGTTGGGCCACACGAAGGCGTTCGGCACGAGGATCAGGCCGCTGCCCGGCTTGGGCCGCTCCGTCGCCTCGCACCCGCGCGTGATCTCCAGGCCGGTGTCGGTGGGGCGCACGCTCGGGTGCAGGGTCTTGAACACCTCCTGGATGCCGTACCGCGCCAGGTCGTCCAGGCGCGAGTCGATGTCCGCGAGCAGCACCGAGCGCAGCCTGGGCCAGTAGGGCTCGAGGGCCGTGGTCCAGTACCAGCGCAGCGCCGCCACGATCCGGCCCACCGAGCCCTCCGGGTCGGCGCGCAGCTCGGTGAGGGTGGCCCGCATGTAGCCGACGAGCTGGCACTTCTCGAGGCAGTCGAAGTCGCGCGCCCACAGCTCGGCGGGCACCTCGGCGACGGCGTCGAGGGCCTCCGCGAACGTGTCCGCGCGGGTCGGGGTCGGCGTGAGGGAGTCGGCGATGAAGCCCTTGGGCTGCACGAGGGTCGTCAGGACCCGCAGGTGCTCGCGGGAGAGCGGGTCGCCGCTCGCGGAGATGCGCTGGCGCGCCTCGGTGATCCAGGGCCGGTGCAGCGGCGTCCCGGCCTGCAGCGCGCGCAGGCTGGTCACCGTCTCCCACAGCGGGGAGGCCTCGAAGTGGACCTTGGTGAGGTCCTCGCTCGTGAGCGTGATCTGCATGGGCCCAGCGTAGGTTTCGGCGTGGCCCCGGTCGAGGATTCGGTGAGGGCCGAATCGTTTCGTCCCCCCTCGGCCCCGCGCAGACTTCTGGGCATGGAACCGAAGACCACCACCGCACCCTCCTCCTCCGACCACGGCTCGGCCGCCCGGATCCCGGACGCCCACGCCCTCGACGCCCGCCGGGGCGACGCCGCAGCCTCCGCCGTGGCCCCCGTCCGCGGGCGGCTCCTCCACCCCCTCCAGGCCGCCGAGCGCAGGCCCGCACGCGCTCCGCACTCCGTCCCCGCACCCGCCGCGGCACGCACGACGGCGGAGGCGAACCGGCCGTTGGCTCCTCGCTGGCCGGAGGGCGCACCGCGGGAGCTGGCGCCACGGGACCTGGTTCCGCCGACATCCCTCCCGGACACCTCGGGCGACCTGCTCGGGCTGCCCGATCTCCGCCCGCTCGTGCGGGCCCTGCGCGCGGGGTGGGCGTGGCTCGTGCGGCAGGCGCGGGCTTCCACCGAGGTCGACGCCCGGCTGCGGGCGCGGCGCGACGAGGATTCGGCCACGATGGCCCGGTCGGGAGCGATCCCGGGGCGCCTCATGTGAGCAGAATGTTGACGTGTCAATCGCTCAAGTCTACAGTTGATTGAAGCATCAACTAAGATCTTGGAGGCACGCATGTCCTGGCTCAAGAAGCTCTTCGGCACGACCGACTCGTCCGCCGCCCACCGCGCCGAGGCTCCGGCCGCGGAGGCGACCCGCGCTCCGGCGCCCCCTTCCGCGGAGGCGCCCACCGCCGTCGTGCGGGAGGGCGCCCCGCGGATCGGGGTGGTGACCGGAAGCACCCGCCCCGGGCGCAACAGCCGCCAGGTGGCGGAGTGGGTCGTTGCGCGCGCGAACCAGCGCGGCGACGCCTCCTTCGAGCTCGTGGACATCGCCGACTTCAATCTGCCGCTGCTGGACGAGGCCTTCCCCGCCGCGTACGGCAACTACCAGGGCGAGCACACGAAGGCGTGGGCGGCGAAGATCGCCGAATTCGACGGCTACGTGTTCGTCACCCCCGAGTACAACCACTCGACGGCGCCGGCCCTCGCCAACGCGCTCTCGTTCCTCAACGCCGAGTGGGCCAACAAGGCCGCGGGCATCGTGGGCTACGGCTCGGCGCTGGGGGCGCGGGCGGTCGAGCACCTGCGGGGAGTGCTGTCCGAGCTGCAGATCGCCCACGTGCAGAAGACCGGCATGTTCTCGCTCTTCAACGACTTCGAGGACTTCTCGGTGTTCAAGCCGACCGACCTGCAGGCCGTGTCCGTGGACCCCATGCTCGATCAGCTCGTGGCCTGGACCGTGGCGTTCGCCCAGGTCCGCGCGGGCGAGCTCGAGGCCGCCGCGGTCTGAGCGGCTCCTGGAGGTGCCGTAGGTGACTCCTCAACGCAGCGGAGGTGACTCCTCAACGGCGCGGAGGTGACTCCTCAACGCAGGTGGTTCAGGAGTCAGCTACGTCCGGTTGAGGAGTCAGATCCGACGAGCTTCCAGGACCTGCGCGATCTCCGCGATGCACGGCTCGTTCTGCAGGCTCGTCGTGTCCCCCAGCGCCGTGCCCTCGAACAGCTGCGTCAGGAGCCTGCGCATGATCTTGCCCGAGCGGGTCTTGGGCACGTCCGGCACCACGACGATCTCGCGCGGTTTCGCGATCGGCCCGATCTCCCGCGCAACATGCGCGCGGAGCTCCGCCGCGAGGTCCCCGCGCCGCTCCACCGCGGCGACGGCCTCCGGGTTCACGACGACGAAGGCCGCCGCCGCGTGCCCCGTCACCGCATCCGCCACCGGGCAGACGCCGGCTTCGACCACGGCCGGGTGCGAGACGAGGGCCGACTCGATCTCGATCGTGGAGAGCCGGTGGCCGGAGATGTTGAGGACGTCGTCGGTGCGGCCCAGGATCCAGGTGTCGCCGTCGGCGTCGTACTTCGCGCCGTCGCCGGCGAGGAACCAGCCCTGCTCGGCGTACTTGCGCCAGTAGGAGTCCAGGTAGCGCTGCGGGTTGCCCCAGACCGTCCGCGCCATCGCGGGGCCGGTCGCGGTGACCACGATGTTCCCCTGCACGCCCGGCGCGACCCGGGCGCCGTCGTCGTCCACGATCGCCGTGGCGAGCCCGGGCAGCGCCCTGGTGGCACACCCGGGCTTGAACGCAGCGTCGGCCTGCCGCGGCGAGAGCACGGTCGCGCCGGTCTCCGACTGCCACCACGTGTCCACCATCGGCACCTCGCCGCGCCCGATGTTCGAGCGAAGCCACCGCCACGCCTCCGGGTTCACGGCCTCCCCGACGGTGCCGCACACCCGGACCGAGGAGAAGTCGTACTCCGCGGGCACTCCCTCCGGGAACCAGCCCATGAGCGAGCGCACGAGCGTGGGCGCGGTGTAGTAGCTCGTCACCCCGTAGCGCTGGATGATCTCGAAGTGCCGGCCCGGATGCGGCGTGTTCGGGGTGCCCTCGAAGATCACCTGCGTGACGCCGTTGGAGAGCGGCCCGTAGATCTCGTACGTGTGCGCCGTGACCCAGGCGAGGTCCGCGGTGCACCAGTGCACGTCCGCGTCCCGCAGTGCCGGGTCGGGGTGGGAGAACAGGTACTCGTGGCTCCAGGACGCCTGGGTGAGGTAGCCGCCGGTCGTGTGGACCAGGCCCTTGGGCTTCCCCGTGGTGCCGGAGGTGTACATGATGAACAGCGGCGTCTCGGCCTCGAACGCCTCGGCCTCGTGGACCTCGGGCTGAGCGTCGACGAGCTCGTGCCACCACACGTCGCGGCCCGGCGTCCACGCGATCTCCGAGCCCGTCCGGCGGATCACCAGGACGTGGTCGACGGCGTTGTCCCCGCCGGCCGCTCCGCCGCGCACCGCGGCGTCGGCGTTCTCCTTCACCGGCACGGCCTTGCCGCGGCGGTACTGGCCGTCCGTGGTGACGAGCAGCTTGGCCCCCGTGTCCTCGACGCGGAAGCGCAGCGCCTCGGCCGAGAAGCCGCCGAACACGAGCGAGTGCACCGCGCCGATCCGGGCGCATGCGAGCGTGATGACCACGGTCTCGACCAGCACGGGCAGGTAGATCACCACGCGGTCGCCCTGGCCGATCCCGAGCGCGAGCAGGGCGTTCGCGGCCTGGGAGACCCGGCGCTGCAGGTCGGCGTACGTGACGGTGACGCGGTCGCCCGGCTCGCCCTCGAAGTGCAGGGCCACCTTGTCCCCGCGCCCGGCGGCGACGTGGCGGTCGGCGCAGTTCACGGCCGCGTTCAGGCGCCCACCTTCGAACCAGCGGATCACGGGCGGTGTGTCGGTGGAGGGGTCCGCGGGGATCCACGTGTGGGCGGCGTCCCACGGCTCGGCCCACGTCAGGCGCCGCGCGGCGTCCTCCCAGAAGGCGATCCGCTCGGGATCGAGCTGGCTGGTGGCGGTCGTGGGGGGTTCGAGGACAGACGTCATGGCTCTCTCTCCATCGGTTCTGGCGGTAGCACCTGTGGTTCTGCGCAGAGGGTGGTCCTGTGCAGAGGGCCATGGTTGCTGCGGCGTCACGGAGCCAGATCTCTCGGCCGCTCGGGATGGTCACCTCACTGTTGCGCGCCGGATGCAAACCGGCCAAAAAAGGCGTGCAGGGTCGCGTAACAAAGTTCAATGTGACCTTCTGTGTCCCAGGCCACGGCTGGACGGTGGACGCCTCGGAGACGCTTTTCGTAGGGTGGAAGGCAGGATCAAGAGTCCCGGTGCGAAGCTCTGGCTGGCCGGGCGGCAACCCTCTCCCGTAGTGGGGTGCCCCAGATGAGGATCCGGCCGCGGTGGCCATCCGCGGCAAGTACGGCGCCCGGAACCGCGGGCGTCCGGCCGTTTCGCTGGAGGACTCATGACTGCCACCCCGCTCGACCTCGTGACCGGTGCCGACCTGCGCCGGGCCATGGGGTGCTGGGCCACGGGGATCGCCGTCATCACCACCTCGGACGGCGGCACCCTCGCGGGCCTCGTGAGCAATTCGTTCACGTCGATCAGCCTGGATCCGGCGCTCGTCTCGTGGGCGGTGGACAAGTCGTCGAGCTCGTTTGCGACATGGATCAACACCGACAACTACGCCGTGCACATCCTCTCCGAGTCCCGGCGGGACCTCGTGCAGCGGTTCGCGGCGAAGGGGACGGACAAGTTCGCCGGGCTGGACTGGGAGCCCGGCGTGGTGGGCTCGCCCGTCGTGGCCCCCGACGTCCCGCGTGTTGAGTGTCGCCTCTGGCAGCGGGTGGACGCGGGGGACCACGTCATCCTGATCGGCGAGGTTGTCAGCATCTCGGGCCAGGACGACTTCCGCCCCCTCACCAACCACGTGTACTGGGCAAAGTAGACCTACTGGCGCACAGCCACGCTGCCGGGGCCCCGGCTCCGCCTCAACGGAGGGGGCCCCGGCATGCTCCGTGCGCCCGACGTAACTCTGGACCCGACGTACTCTGGAGGGGTGTCCCCTGACATGCTCGGGCCGCTGCGGAAGCGGCTCCGCCTGACGTTCGCCGGCGAGTCCGAGACCATCCCCGCGTGGGAGACGGCCCTCGAGGGCGGCGACGACGCGGGCTTCTTCCCGCCCGACTCCGCCGTCTGGGCGGTGCACGGCTCCATGTCCACGATCGCCGCCGGAATCCGCGCGCTCCTCACCCAGGCGCTCCACCCCGGCGTGCTGGCGGGGGTGGTGGACCACTCCAACTACCGCGCGGACCCCCTCGGCCGCCTGGCCGGGACCATCCGCTGGATCTTCACGGTCACCTACGGCGACACCGCGGCCGCCCGCGCGGCCTGCGCGTGGGTGCGCGGCGTGCACGTGCCGGTGACCGGCACCTACGTCTCGCCGGGCGGCGCGCACGAGCAGTACTCCGCGAACGATCCGGCCCTCGCCGAGTGGGTGCACATCGCGTTCACCGACGCGTTCCTGCGCAGCTACGAGGCCTTCCACGGCCCGGTTCCCGGCGGCGCCGACCGCTACGTGGCCGAGTGGGCCACGGCCGGCGAGCTCATGGGCGTCGCGGACCCGCCCCGCACCGAGGCTGACCTCGCGGAGCGCATCCGGGCGTACGACGCCGCGGGGCAGCTCTCCGGCGGCCCCCGCGTCGACGAGGTGGTCGCCTTCATCCGGCGCCCGCCGCTGGACCCGCTCCTCAAGCCCGGCTACGCGCTGCTCTTCGGCGCGGTCCTCGACACGCTTCCGCCACGGCATCTGGAGCTCCTGGGGCTCTCGCGTCCGCGGCTCGGGCCCGTGCCGCTGCCGCTGGCGGGGGCCGCGAAGGCGACGCTCGCCGTCATCGGCCGGGCGCTGGGCCCGATGGCGCCGAGCGAGGCCGCCGCCCGGCGCCGCCTGGCCCGCCTCGGCGCGCTCTGAGTCCCCGCCCGCCCCCTCGCCCTTCCCCGCCCCGACGCGGGGTCACCTCTCAGCCGACGCGGGGTCACCTCTCGACAGACCCGGGGTCACCTCTCGACAGACCCGGGGTCACCTCTCAGCCGACGCGGGGCCTAGGTACTGACATCCCTCCGTGAGTGAATGGGCGCATGTGGATTGCCTGGATCGAGTTCGACCTGCTCCTCGGCGATGTGCACTCCCTCAAGGAGAAACGCTCAGTGGTCCGGCCGATCGTCGCGGAGCTGCGCCGACGGTTCGACGTCTCGGCGGCCGAGGTCGGGGACATGGACCTGCACCGCCGCGCGCGCATCGGCGTCGGCATCGTCAGCGCGGACAGGGCTCACGCGGTGGAGGTGCTCGACGCCGTCGAACGCCTCGTCGCCGGCCGCCCGGAGGTCGAGCTGCTCAGCGCCCGCCGGCGCGAGGCCCGCAGCGACGACTGACCCGCCGCGACGGTGGATCAGCGCACGAACAGCAGGATCACGTGCAGCGCACTCAGCGCGACGCCCGCGACCGCCATCGCCGAGACCCGCGCCGCCCGCACCTTCGACCGGGCGAACGAGCCCCACGCGGCGAACGCGGAGCCGAGGAGGGGCCCTGCAGCGAGGAAGGCGCCGATCCAGGGCACGGCGCCCAGGGTCAGGGCCAGGATGCCGAAGCCGAGCGCCACCCCGCCCAGACCGGTCGCGAGCCGCGAGACGGGTTTGGGCGGCCTGCGCTCGCCCCCTCGCGGCTGCCCGGCGCTGGCGGGCGACGCCGGGCCCCCTCCCGCGCGGACGATCTCGCCGCGGCGGGTGCCGTCCGGCAGGAGGCCATCCAGCCCGCGGCCGGACGCGGCCGCACCGGGCTGGACCCCGTCGGGCCAGTAGGCGCTGGGGTCCCGGTAGGGATTCCGCCGAGGGGCATTGCCGGGGGTGGTCACCGTCCCATTATGGGCGGCCGGCCCCGTGCACGTCCTCAGGGTTCACCCTGAGCAGACCCCGGATCCGCGGGCACCCCCATATGCCCTGCGCTTCGGTCACAGCCCTGCGTTGAAGGCCGGGGCAATGACCGAAGCGCAGGGCATTTCCTCGCCGCGGAGGCCGCGGAGGCCGCGGAGGCCAGGGACATCCGGAGGGAGGGGCTCCTCAGAGCCCCCGGCAGAGGCGCACTCCTCCGGCGACGCTCCGTAGGCGTGCGTGAACTCGCGCGTGAGCTGGGCAGGGGGGATGCCGGAGCACGCCGCGAGGGCGAGGGCGGCGACGTCGAGCGGGAGCCGCCGGGCGCCGTCGTGCGCGGCCTCGGCGTCCCACAGGCGCTGCTGGTCCACCGCGGGGGCGCCCTCGCGCCGGCCCTCCGGGACCGGCGCCGGGCTGCAGGCCGGTCCCCACGCGGGATGGCACATCAGCGCAGCTCTTGGATGCGGACGAGGTTGCCCGCGGGGTCGCGGAAGGCGCAGTCCCGCAGGCCGTACGGCTGCAGGGTGGGCTCCTGCACCACCTCGGCGTCGGTGGCCTGGACCTTCTCGAACACCTCGTCGAGGTTGGGCGTGGCCAACAGGATCCAGCCGTAGGTGCCCTTGGCCATCATCTCCGAGATGGTGCGCCGCTCGTCCTCCGTGATCCCGGGATCCGTGGCCGGTGGGGCGAGGAGGATCGACGTGCTGGGCTGGCCGGCGGGGCCGACCGTGATCCAGCGCATGGTGCCCCGGCCCACGTCCTGGCGGACCTCGAAGCCGAGGGCGTCCCGGTAGAACGCGAGGGACGCCTCGGGATCGGTGTGGGGGAGGGCGCTTGCATGAATGGTGAGTTCCATGGCTTCACGGTACGGAGGGCGCCGGGAGCCGTGCTTCTTGATTCCTGATCGGTCTGGTGACCTGCTTGGCGATGCACGGCAGCATCCCTGCCGCGATATCGGCGCCCTGGTCGCGGTACACGCTCGGCGGGACGCCGACCAGCTCGGCGAACCGGGTGCTGAACGTGCCCAGGGAAGAGAAGCCGACGGCGAAGCAGACCTCGGTCACGCTGAGCGTCCCGACGCGCAGCAGCGCCATGGCCCGCTCGATGCGCCGGGTCATGAGGTACTGGTAGACCGACTCGCCGTACGCCGCCCGGAACTGGCGGCTCAGGTGGCCGGCCGAGACGTGGATGCCGCGCGCGAGCGCCTCGACGTTGAGCGGCTCGGCATACTCCCTGTCGATGCGGTCCCGCACGCGCCGCAGCAGGGCCAGGTCCCGCAGCCGCGGGTCGGCGGGCGCACTGGAGGTCATGTCCACGATCGTGGCAGGCGGCCTCCATGCTGTCGAGTGAGAAGTGCATGACGTCCTTGTCACGTCGTGTGACATACGCCATAGTGGGCGGATCACTGCTTCCCTGGAGGTCTGCATGCGGTTCCGCCCTGTCTGCCCGCGCGCCGCGCGCCGCGCGCGCTCCCCGAGGGCGAGGGCGGCCAGCACCGCCGTCGTCCTCGCTGCCGCCCTCGCGCTCGGCGGTGCCACGACCGCGACGGCCGCCCCGCCGCCGTCGTCCGACGCCGGTGGCCCGGGGGCGGCGCATTCGTTCCGGACGGCGGCGGGCACCGAGAACTACTACTTCGTGATGACGGACCGCTTCGCGAACGGCACCACGGCGAACGACCAGGGCGGCCTCGGCCCGGATCCGATGGTCTCCGGCTTCGACCCGACCAACAAGGGCTTCTACCACGGCGGCGACCTCAAGGGCCTCACGAGCAAGCTGGACTACATCCAGGGCCTGGGCACCACCGCCATCTGGCTCACGCCGAGCTTCAAGAACAAGGCCGTCCAGCCCGAGGACCACAGCGCCGGGTACCACGGCTACTGGATCACGGACTTCACCCAGATCGATCCCCACCTGGGCACCAACGCCGAGCTCGGGACCCTGATCACCCAGGCCCACGCGCGGGGCATGAAGGTCTACTTCGACATCATCACCAACCACACCGCGGACGTCATCAAGTACCAAGAGGGCTCCCGCATGCCCTACGTGAGCAAGACGGCCTCCCCGTACAAGGACGCCTCGGGGCAGACGTTCGACGACGCCGCGGTCGCCGACCAGCCGGGCTTCCCCGCGATGGACCCGGCGACGTCCTTCCCGTACCACCCCTACATCCCCGCCGGCGAGCAGGACGTGAAGGTCCCCGCGTGGCTCAACGACGTGACCCTGTACCACAACCGTGGCGACTCGACCTTCGCGGGGGAGAGCGCCAACTACGGCGACTTCTCGGGCCTGGACGACCTGTTCACCGAGAACCCGAAGGTCCTCAACGGCTTCATCGACGTGTACAAGAAGTGGATCGGCGACTTCGGGATCGACGGCTTCCGGATCGACACGATGAAGCACGTCAACGACGCGTTCTGGCAGAAGTTCTCGCCCGCGATCCTCGACTACGCGCACTCGGTGGGCAAGAAGGACTTCTTCATGTTCGGGGAGGTCTACGACACTTCGCGCGACTTCACCTCGAAGTTCACCACCTCCGACCACGTCCAGGCCGTGCTCGACTTCCCGTTCCAGCAGGCGGCGCGCTCCTACGCCTCGGCCTCCTCGCCCGCCACGACCCTGCAGAAGCTCTTCCAGGGCGACGACTGGTACACGACCGCGACCTCGAACGTCTACCAGCTGCCCACGTTCCTCGGGAACCATGACATGGGCAGGATCGGGTCCTTCATCGACCAGGACAACCCGACGGCGTCCGACGCCGAGAAGGTGGCCCGCGACCGGCTCGCCAACGAGCTCATGTACTTCTCCCGCGGCAACCCGATCGTCTACTACGGCGACGAGCAGGGGTTCACCGGCACCGGCGGGGACCAGCTCGCCCGACAGGACATGTTCGCGTCCAGGACGCCGGAGTACCTCGCCGATCCGCTCCTGGGCACGACGGCGACGCACGCCGCGGACAACTACGTCACCACCCATCCGCTCTACACCTCGATCGCGGACCTCGCGAAGGTGGTCAAGGACAACCCGGCCCTCCGCACGGGCGCGCACCAGGACCGGTACGCCGAGACGACGGCCGGGGTCTACGCGTTCTCACGCATCGACGCGGCCGCCCAGCGCGAGTACGTCGTGGCCCTGAACAACACCGCCGCGGCCCGCACGGCGGCCGTGCCCACGTACATCGCCCAGCGTCCGTTCGCGAAGGTCTTCGGCGCCGGCGCCGCGGACCGGCTCAAGACGGCAGCGGACAGGACGCTCACCGTCACCGTCCCCGCGTTCTCCGCGGTCGTCTACGAGTCCGAGGGCCGCATTCCCGACTCGGCGGCGGCCCCCGTGCCGGCGATCGGGACCCCGGCCGCGGCCGGCGGGGACAACACCCGCGTCAACGTCACCGCCGACCTCCCGCACGACTCGTTCTACGAGGTCACGTTCCAGGCCCGGGTCCCCGGTGCCGAGGGAGCCGCCGGCCAGTGGCACAACATCGGCACCGACGACACCTACCCGTACCAGGTCTTCGACGCCACGAAGGGCATGACGCCGGGCACCCCGCTCGAGTACCGGGCCGTCTCGCTCGACAACGCCGGCCACACCGCCACCTCGGCGACCGTCTCCGCCGTCGTGCCAACCCCCGTGGACCCGGACGCCCCCAAGGGCCCCGCCCCGCAGCCGCTCTCGGTGACCGTGGCCGGCGACTTCCAGCACCTCGCCGGCTGCGCCGGCGACTGGGCCCCCGCGTGCCAGGCCACCATGGCCCAGTACGACCCGATCGCCTCCGAGTGGCGCCTCACCCTCGACCTCCCGGCCGGCACCTACCAGTTCAAGGCGGCGCTCAACGGGTCCTGGACCCAGAACTACGGCGACGGAGGGGCGCCCAACGGGGCGAACATCACGCTCACCCATCCAGGCGGCCGGCTCACCTTCACCTACCGGCAGGACACCCACGAGACCACGGTCTCCGAGCACGCGGCCCAGCCCTCCGCCGTGGCGGTGGCAGGGACGCTCAACACGGCGATGGGCTGCCCCGGCGACTGGCAGCCGGCGTGCCCGCAGGCGCAGCTGGCGTTCGATCCCGCGCAGGGCGTCTGGCGCGGGACCTACACCCTCCCGCAGGGCAGCTACTCGTACAAGGCCGCCCTCAACAAGTCCTGGGACCTCAACTACGGTGCCGGCGGGCCGCCGAACGGGCCGAACATCGCGCTCGACCATCCCGGCGGGACCATCGTCTTCAGCTACAACGACTCGACCCATCTGGTCTCGGCGGGCCAGCCCGCCGTCCAGCCCTCCGCGGTGAACTTCCCGGGCACCTACCAGCACCTCGCCGGCTGTGCGGGCGACTGGGACCCGGGGTGCACCGCGACGGCGGCCACGTGGGACCCGCGCTCGCAGGGCTGGATCCTCCGCCTCGCCTCGCTGCCGGCGGGGTCGTATTCGTTCAAGGTCGCGCTCAACGGATCGTGGGACGTGAACTATGGGACCAACGGCGCGCTCAACGGGTCCAACATCGGCTTCGACCACCCGGGCGGCCCGGTCGCCTTCCGCTACGACCCCACGACGCACCTCGTCACGATCGTCTCTGGCTGACCCTCTGCGCGGGGCGCGGGCGGGGACGAGCCGACCGGCCCTGTCCCCGCGCACGGCCGCGGGCGAGAATGGGCGCCATGCGCGCATGGTGGGTGGACAGGCCGGGGCCGGCGGGCGGCAGCCCCGGACCCCTCGCGTTCGGCGAGCGGCCCGGTCCGGCGCCCGGGCCGGGGGAGGTCCTGGTGCGGGTGTCGGTCTGGGGGGTGTGCCGCACTGACCTGCACCTCGCCGAAGGGGACCTGGCTCCCCGGCGCCACGGCGTCATCCCCGGCCACGAGGCCGTGGGCCGCGTGGAGGCGCTCGGCCCCGGCGCCCGGCGGTTCGGGCTCGGCGACCGCGCCGGCATCGCCTGGCTGCGCGGCACCTGCGGGACCTGCCGGTTCTGCCGCTCGGGCCGGGAGAACCTCTGCACAGCACCCCGGTTCACGGGGTGGGACGAGGACGGCGGGTATGCGGAGCTCGCCGTCGTGCGCGAGGACTTCGCCTACCCCATCCCGGAGGCGTTCAGCGACCGCGAGGCAGCGCCGCTGCTGTGCTCGGGCATCATCGGCTACCGGGCGCTGCAGCGGGCGGCGCTCCCCGACGGCGGCCGCCTGGGGATCTACGGCTTCGGCGGCAGCGCCCACATCACCGCCCAGCTCGCCATGCACCGCGGCGCCTCCGTCTACGTCATGACCCGCGCCCCGGAGGCCCGGCAGCTCGCGCTGGACCTGGGCGCGGTATGGGCGGGCGGCGCCGACCAGGCGCCGCCCGAGAAGCTCGACGCCGCGATCCTCTTCGCACCCGTGGGCACGCTCGTCCCGCCGGCCCTGGCCGCACTGGACCGCGGCGGAACCTTGGCCGTCGCTGGCATCCACCTCAGCGACATCCCGCCCCTGGACTACCAGCAGCACCTCTTCCAGGAGCGTCAGCTGCGCAGCGTCACCGCCAACACCCGCGCGGACGGCGAGGAGTTCTTCCGGCTCGCCGCCGAGATCCCCGTCCGCGCCACCACGGTGCCCTACGCGTTCGAGGACGCGGACCGGGCGCTCGCCGACCTCGCCGGGGACAGGATCACCGGCGCCGCGGTCCTCGAGGTCACGCCCGCAGGCGGCGCCTGAGCACCTGGTGGGCCGCCTCGATGACCACGCAGGCGCCGGCCGCGAAGGCCAGGGCCGCGAGGGTCAGCTGCGCGTCCGGGTCCGCGAGCTGGTGGTACTCGAGGGAGAGCGGCACGGTCAGCACGGCAACAGTGCCGGCGTACATGCATCCCACGAGGAGCAGCCGCCATCGGGTGAACGGGCGCGCCGCGATCACGAGGACCCAGAGCCCGCTCACGGTGAGGGTGAGGAACGCGGCGGCCTCGATCTGCTCCTGGGACGCGTCCGTGGCCCACCGGCCGTACGCGTACACGCCCAGGATCGCGGCAGCCATCGCGAGCCCGGAGGGCACCGCGGCCGTGACCGCGCGCCGCAGGAAGCCCGGCACGTAGCGGCGGGCATTGGGCAGGAGGGCCAGCACGGACGCCGGGAAGCCG
This sequence comes from Sinomonas sp. RB5, assembly GCF_054063535.1. Classification (NCBI taxonomy): domain Bacteria; kingdom Bacillati; phylum Actinomycetota; class Actinomycetes; order Micrococcales; family Micrococcaceae; genus Sinomonas; species Sinomonas sp. RB5. Next base: position 76,095 of record NZ_JBSSGJ010000013.1, on the reverse strand, counting down.
AGCATGAGGAAGTCCGAGGTAGAGAGCTGCCGCGGCAGGAACGGGAACGCCCAGGCCAGCGCGCCGAAGCTGATCCCCAGCACGAACGCGTAGACGGTCTTCGTCAGGAACAGCCGCGAGACCCGTTCGATGTTCGCGATGACCCGGCGTCCCTCCGCGACGACCGCCGGCAGCCGCGAGAACCGGCCGTCGAGGAGCACGAGCCGGGCCACTGCCTTGGTCGCCGGCGCGGCGGTGCCCATGGCGATCCCGAGGTCTGCCGTTTTGAGCGCGAGCGCGTCGTTCACCCCGTCCCCGGTCATCGCCACCACGTGCCCCCGTGCCTGCAGGGCGCGCACCATCGCCTCCTTCTGCTCCGGCCCGACCCGCCCGAAGACGCTGTGCCGCTCGAGCGCGTCCGCCAGCGCGGCGGGATCCTCGGGCAGCGACCGGGCGTCCACCGGGGACGCCGCGTCCATCCCGGCGGCCCGCGCCGCGGCCGCGACGGTGCCCGGGCTGTCGCCCGAGACGACCTTGAGGGCCACGCCCTGCTCGCGGAAATAGGCGAGGGTCTCGGCCGCGTCCGGCCGCAGGCGCTCGCGGAAGGCAAGCACGACGGCGGGCCGCACCTGGGCGGGCAGCGCGCCGTCCGGGGGGAGCCGGTCGGCGTGGCACAGGACCACGGTGCGCAGCCCCCGCGCCGCGCGCTCGGCGGCGGCCTGCCGCGCGGGGGCGGCCTCCGGGTCCTGGCCGAGCAGGGCCTCGGGCGCGCCGAGCAGCCACGCGCCGTCGGCCGTGCCGCCGTCGAACTGGACCGCGCTCCAGCGCCGGGCCGAGGAGAACGGCACCACCCGGGAGGGCGCGCGGTCCGGCGGTGTGGAGAACCGCTCGGCGAGGGCCGCCGCGGTCGGGTTGGCGTCCGGGTCCGCGCCGATCCACGCGAGCGCGCGCTCCCAGCCCGGGGTGGCGACGGCCGGGCCGTGCACCGGGACGGCGTCCTCGAGGTGGATCCCGCCCTCGGTGAGGGTGCCGGTCTTGTCGAAGCACAGCACGTCCACGCGGGCGAGCACCTCGACGGCGGCGAGCTCCTCGACGAGGACCTGCCCGCGGGCGAGGCGCAGGGCGGCGACGGCGAAGGAGACCGTGGTCAGCAGGGCAAGGCCCTGCGGGACCATGATCGTCACGGAGGCGACCGCGGCCACGAGGGCGTCGCGCCAGGCCCCGGAGGCGAACGCCGCGCCCCAGCCGCCCGCGGCCTGCAGCTGGCCGTTGAGCACCACGGCGATCATGGGCACGATCGCCACGCTGATCCACCGCACCACGCGCGCCAGCGCCTCCCGGAGTTCCGAGGTGACCTGGGTGAAGCGCCGGGCCTGCGCCGTGAGCCGTTCGGCGCGGGAGCCGGCCCCGAGGGCGGTCACGCGGATGCTGCCGTGGCCCGCGACCACGGACGAGCCGGAGGAGACCTCCGCGCCGGCGGCCTTGGATACGGGGGCGGACTCGCCGGTCAGCATCGACTCGTCCACGTCGAGCTCCTCTGCGCGCAGCACCGTGCCGTCCACGGGGATCTGGTCGCCGCGGCGGAGGAGCACGACGTCGTCCATCACCACCTGATCGGGGGGCACCTCCGCCGGGGCACCGGCGCGGAGCACCCGGACGGGACTGCGGTCGAGCACCGCGAGGCGGTCCAGGCGGCGCTTCGCCTGGAGCTCCTGGGCGAAGCCGATGGCGATGTTGGCCGCCGCGGCGGCGAGGAACATGAGGTCGAGCCAGCGCCCCAGCACCACGAGGGTGGCCCCGCACAGCCCGAGGATGAGGTTGAAGACGGTGAAGAGGTGGCTCCGGGCGATCTGCCAGACCGGCCGGGAGGTGCGCCGGTCGAGGGTGTTGACGAGCCCTGCGGCCTGCCGTGCGGCGACCGCCGCGGCGTCGAGCCCCGTCAGCTCACCCGCGGGGGACGGCAGTGGCCCCGCCGGGGACGGCGCGTCGGAGCGCGGCCTGTCCTCTGGCGGGGCCACCGTGGTCTGCCTCGTCGGGCGGGATCAGCCGAAGTGCTTCGGAAGGGTTCCCTCGTGGACCTCGCGGAGCTCGTCGATGGGCAGGTCGAACAGGCCCTGCACCTCGAGGCTCGTCGCGAGCACGTCGACGATGCCGAGGCGGATCACGGGGTAGTTCCGCGCGGAGGCCATGTCGTTGAACCGGACCTCCTCGGAGCGCGGCACCGCCACGATCGCGCGGCCCTGCGACTCCGAGAAGAGCGCAGTGAACGCGTCCACGCCGTCCCGCTCGCACAGGTCGCCCAGCGCCACCCGGGCGCCGACGCCGAAGCGCAGCACCATCTCGGACAGCGCGGCGGCGAGGCCGCCCTCGGAGAGGTCGTGCGCCGAGTCGACCATGCCGTCGCGCGAGGCGTTGATGAGGATCGCGCCGAGCGTCTTCTCCGCCTCGAGGTCGAGCTTGGGCGGAAGGCCGCCGAGGTGGCCGCGGAGGTTGGCGAACTCGGAGCCGTCGAGCTCGTCGCGCGTCGTGCCGAGCAGGTAGATCGCCTGCCCGTCCGCGTTCCTCTGCCAGCCCGAGGGCGTGCGCCGCGCCACGTCGTCGAACCTGCCGAGGACGCCGACCACCGGGGTGGGGTGGATCGGGGTGGTCCCCGTCTGGTTGTACAGGGAGACGTTGCCGCCGGTGACCGGGATGCCGAGCACCTGGCAGGCGTCGGCGAGGCCGCGGACGGCCTCGGCGAACTGCCACATGACCTCGGGGTCCTCGGGGGAGCCGAAGTTGAGGCAGTCGGTGACCGCCATCGGCACGGCGCCCGAGGTGGCGACGTTGCGGTAGGACTCGGCGAGGGCGAGCTGGGCGCCCGTGTACGGGTCCAGGTAGGCGTAGCGGCCGTTGGCATCCGTGGAGAGGCCCACGCCCATGCCGGTCTCCTCGTCGACGCGGACCACGCCCGCGTCGTCGGGGGAGGCGAGGGCGGTGTTGCCGCCCACGTAGTGGTCGTACTGCCTGGTCACCCAGGACTTGTCGCACATGTTCGGGCTGGCCATGAGCTCGAGCACGGCGGCCTTGAGCTCCTCGCCGGTGGCGGGCAGGCCCTTGCCGGCCTCGGAGGCGCGGAACGTGTCCGCCTGGACGCCGTCGAGCCACTCGGGGCGGTGGAACGGGCGGTGGTAGACGGGCCCCTCGTGGGCCACGGTGCGGGGGTCGACGTCCACGATCGTCTCGCCGTCCCACGTGATGACGAGGCGGCCGGTGTCCGTGACCTCGCCGAGCCACGAGTACTCGACGTCCCACTTGTCCATGACCTTCTCGAACGCGGCCACGTTCTCGGGCGTCACGACCGCCATCATGCGCTCCTGCGACTCGGACATGAGGATCTCGCCCGGGGTCAGGGTGGGGTCGCGCAGGAGCACGTCGGTCAGCTCGACCTGCATGCCGCCGTCGCCGTTGGACGCCAGCTCGCTCGTGGCGCAGGAGATGCCGGCGGCGCCGAGGTCCTGGATGCCCTCGACGAGGGAATGCTTGAACAGCTCGAGGCAGCACTCGATGAGGACCTTCTCGGCGAACGGGTCGCCGACCTGGACGGCGGGCCGCTTGGAGGGCTTGGAGTCGTCGAAGGACTCCGAGGCCAGCACCGAGGCGCCGCCGATCCCGTCGCCGCCCGTGCGGGCGCCGAAGAGCACCACCTTGTTGCCCACACCGGAGGCGTTGGCGAGGCGCAGGTCCTCGTGGCGGAGCACGCCGACGGCGAGCGCGTTCACGAGCGGGTTGGCCTGGTAGACCGAGTCGAACACGACCTCGCCGCCGATGTTCGGCAGGCCCAGCGAGTTGCCGTAGCCGCCGATCCCCGAGACGATCCCGTGCACGAGGCGGGCCGTGTCGGGGTGGTCGATCGCGCCGAAGCGCAGCGGGTCCATGACCGCCACGGGGCGCGCGCCCATCGAGATGATGTCGCGGACGATCCCGCCGATCCCGGTCGCGGCGCCCTGGTAGGGCTCGACGAAGGAGGGGTGGTTGTGGGACTCGACCTTGAACGTGACGGCCCAGCCGTCGCCGAGGTCGGTCACACCGGCGTTCTCGCCGATGCCCACCATCATGTCCTTCTTCATCTCGTCGGTGAGCTTCTCGCCGAACTGGCGCAGGTGCACCTTGGAGGACTTGTAGGAGCAGTGCTCGCTCCACATCACCGAATACATGGCGAGCTCGGCGGCGGTGGGGCGGCGGCCGAGGAGCTTGACGATCTCCTCGAACTCGTTCTCCTTCAGACCGAGCTCGGCCCAGGGCAGCTCGGTCTCCGGCGTCTGCGCGGCGTGCTCGACCGTGTCGATGTTGAACTTGCGGGCGGTCACGGCGTTGGTGTTCCCTGCGGTCACTTGGTGCCCCCTGCGACGAGCGTGGTCAGGACGGACGTGAAGAACCCGAGCCCGTCGGTGGAGTATTCGCCGGAGTCGGTGCTGAGCGGGCCGAAGCCGGGCTCGACGGCGTGCTCGGGGTGCGGCATGAGGCCCACGACGTTGCCGGCGGCGTTGGTGATGCCGGCGATGTTGCGGCGCGATCCGTTCGGGTTCCAGCCGACGTACCGGAACGCGACCCGGCCCTCGCCCTCGAGCTCGTCGAGCGTCTTCTCGTCCGCGACGTACTGGCCGTCCTGGTTCTTCAGGACGATCGTGATCTCCTGGCCGACCTCGTACTGGTTGGTCCACGCGGTCGAGGCGTTCTCGACGCGCAGCACCTGGTCGCGGCAGATGAACTTGAGGTGGTCGTTCTTGATCATCGAGCCGGGCAGGAGGTGGCTCTCGGTGAGCACCTGGAAGCCGTTGCAGATGCCGAGCACGGGAAGCTTGGCGTCGGAGTTGGCGGCGTCGACGATGCGGCCCATGAGCGGGGCGAACCGGGCGATCGCGCCGGCGCGGAGGTAGTCGCCGTAGGAGAACCCGCCGGGGAGCACGACGGCGTCGACGTCACCGAGCGCGGTGGGCGAGTCGTCGGCGTGCCAGAGCGGGACCGGGGTCGCGCCCGCGAGGCGGACGGCGCGCGCGGCGTCGCGGTCGTCGAGCGTTCCCGGGAAGGTCACGACGCCGATCTTGGCGCCGGAGAGCGGGGCCGGCTCCGGCCCGCGCAGGTCTGCGATGAGGGGAGTCTCGCTCATGTGTTCAGTCCACCTCGGCGGCGTCGGCGTCCGCACGCACCTCGGCGCCGTCCTCGGGCAGGACCTCGACGTTGACGACGTCCTCGATGACGGGGTTGGAGAGCATCGTCGCGGCCGCGTTGCGGGCCTGCTCGAGGATCTCCTCGGTCACGGGGCCCTCCACGGTCAGCTCGAAGCGCTTCCCCTGGCGCACGCCGCTGAAGGCGGTGAAGCCCAGGCGCGGCAGGGCCCCGACGATGGCCTTCCCCTGCGGGTCGAGGATCTCGGGCTTGGGCATGACGTCGACAACGATCCGCGGCATCGGGACAGGCTCCTGTGGATAGGGGAGGGGGCACCCCAATTCTACCGGAGGGGCCACGGGGGGCCGCGACGCGCAGGCGTCATCGAACAGCCGCCGCTCCGCGAAGTGACCCAGGCCACGCGTGGCACGCCGTCCGGCCTCGGATCCGCGGCGGCCGCGGAGCCGAGGGGGCAGGCGGGAGAGGCGTCACGCCCGCGGCGAGGAGGAGCACCTCGCTACGCTGGTCGGCATGCCCCTCGACGCTGACTCCCGCTGCCCGTGCGGCAGCGGCGACACCTACGGCTCCTGCTGCGGCCGGTTCCACCTCGGCCTGGCCCGCGGGACGGCAGCTCCGACGGCGGAGGCGCTCATGCGCTCGCGCTACAGCGCCTTCGCCGTCGGAGGGCCGGAGATGGCCGACTACCTGCTCGCCACGTGGCACCCGTCCACCCGCCCGGCCACGCTGGAACTCGACGGGTCGACGCAGTGGCGACGCCTCGACGTCGTCCGTGTCAGCGCCGGCGGCCCGTTCGACACCGAGGGGACGATCGACTTCGCGGCGCACTGGCGCGACGGCGCGGCGCGCGGGGCCCAGCGCGAGCACTCCCGGTTCGTGCGCGAGGGCGGCCGGTGGTTCTACCTCGACGGCGACGCCGAGGCGGCCTGACGCCGGGCCCGGGCCACGCCACACGGGGCATGAGCACAGAAGAGGGGCGCGCCGTCACTGGCGCGCCCCTCGTTGGCATCTGGTTTTCTGTTGAGTGATTGACGTGAAATCCGGCCTCTTCGGATCCGGACCGCTCGGGGCTCGAGGCCTTAGCCCAGCTGCGGTGTTCCGGCGTCTGTATCCCTCGCTGCCTGTGCCTCCCATGTCGTCGTCGTACTGATGAGGACCTGAAGAAGTACCCAGAAATATACTCCGCGGCTAGGGCAAAAGCGCCCGATAAATAGGGCGAATATATCTTTCGTTATTGTCCGATCCGCCCTGGGCCCCCCCCGCCGCGGCATTATCATCACGTGGCTGTGACAGTCCTGTGAATAACCCGCGACGAAGCTGAAGAATTACTGGTGTGAAGCAGTCGCTTCGGGTAGCTTGGGTGTCACTCCGCCCGTGGCGGAGGTCACATCGCCCCAGTGAAAGGTCTCATCGCGTGAAGAGACAACCCCTTCGCGGCGCCGTGCCGCGGCGGCAGCGACTGGCTGCGCTCGCCGTCGGCATTCCGCTCGCCCTCAGCGTCGCGGCCGCCCCCGCGCACGCCGCGCCGGACATCATGCCGGCCGCACCGTCGTCATCGCCGTCCGCCGACACCGGCAAGGTCTACGAGGACGGCCGCTACATCGTGGTGCTCGCCGAGCAGGCCGTGGCCTCCTACGACGGCGGCACCCCCGGCTACGCCCCCACCAAGCCCGGCAAGGGCCGCAAGGTCGACGCCGGAGCCCCCAACGTCAAGGCGTACGACGCCCACCTGCGCAAGGCGCAGCGCGACGTCGCCGGCAGGCACGCCGTGCAGGTCGGGCAGCAGTTCACGACGGCGCTCAACGGCTTCACCGCCACGCTCACCGCGGCGCAGGCAGCCTCCCTCGCCAAGGACTCCCGGGTCCTGACTGTGGCCAAGGACGAGCAGGCCGCACCGGACTACACCTCGAACGACTTCATGAAGCTCACGGGCCCTCAGGGGTCCTGGGCCACGCAGTTCGGGGGCAAGGCGAACGCCGGCAAGGCCACGGTGGTCGGCGTCATCGACACCGGCTACACCCCCAGCAACCCGTTCCTCACGGGGGACCCCGTCAAGCCCCTCGCCGCCGGCACGGCGCCGCAGGTCGGTGTCCCGTACCTCGACACCGACGGCATGATCGCGATGCTCAAGGGCGACGGGCAGACGTTCAAGGGCGAATGCCAGCCCGGCCAGGGGACCGGCGCAGCGTTCGACGGGTCCGCCTGCAACTCGAAGGTCCTCTCGGCGCGGTACTTCGCCGATCCCTTCCTGGCCACCGTCACCCCCGAGCACCGGGCCCCCGAGGAGCTCATCTCCCCGGTGGACGTCGGCTCCCACGGCACGCACACGGCGTCGACCGCCGCGGGCAACGCGGACGTGCACATGAGCATCGCGGGGACCGACTTCGGCGTCAGCTCCGGCGTCGCCCCCGCCGCCAAGGTGGCCGTCTACAAGGTCTGCTGGGAGGACGACGACCCGAACACGGGCGGCTGCTACTCCTCCTCCTCGGTCGCGGCCATCGACGCGGCGATCACGGACGGGGTCGACGTCCTCAACTACTCGATCTCCGGCAACACGGACTCGACCACCGACCCGGTGGCACTCGCGTTCCTCAACGCCGCCTCTGCCGGGATCTTCGTCGCCAACTCGGCCGGCAACTCCGGGCCCACCCCCTCGACCGTCAACCACGCCTCGCCGTGGGTGACCTCCGTGGCCGCCAGCACCTTCCCGGGCGACCTCGTCGGCACCGTCGTGGTGTCCGACGGCTCGAAGTACCGCGGCGCGACCGTGATGAGCGGCGAGGTCAAGGACAAGCAGCCCGTCCTGGCCCAGAACGCCGCCCTGGCCGGCGCGCAGGACGCCAACCTCTGCATGGCGGGCACCCTCGACCCGGCCAAGGTGACCGGGAAGGTCGTGGTCTGCGACCGCGGCGTCAACGCCCGTGTGGACAAGAGCGCCGAGGTCAAGCGGGCCGGCGGCGTGGGCATGGTCCTGGTCAACCTGACCCCGAGCTCGGAGGACTCCGACCTCCACTCGGTGCCGACCATCCACGTCAACGCCCCCGACGGGCCCGCGCTCAAGGCCAAGATCGCCGCCGACGCGGCGCTGACCGTGAGCCTCGTCAAGGGCGACCTCACCGGCAAGCCGGCCAGCCCTGCGCCGCAGATCGCCGGATTCTCCTCGCGCGGGCCCTCGCTCGCCTCCGGTGGCGACCTGCTCAAGCCGGATGTCGCCGCCCCCGGCGTGAACGTCCTCGCCGGCGTCTCCCCGATCGCGAACAACGGCGAGCAGTTCGGCTTCATGTCCGGCACCTCGATGGCCTCCCCGCACATCGCCGGTGTGGGAGCCCTCGTGCTCGGCAAGAACCCGACGTGGACGCCGGCCATGGTCAAGTCCGCGATGATGACCACGGCGTACCCGCTGGTCAACGCGGACGGCAGCCCGAACACCAACCCGTTCGACGGCGGCGCCGGGCACGTGGACACCACCAAGGTCACCGATCCCGGCCTCGTGTACAACGCGGGGACCAAGGACTGGCTCGCGTTCCTCAACGGCCAGGGCTATCCGACCGGTGCCCCGCAGGCAGGCTCCATCGAGGCGAAGGACGTCAACCTGCCGTCGTTCGCCCTCGGCTCCCTCGTGGGCGAGGTCCAGGTCACGCGGCAGATCACCGCGCTCGTGCCGGGCCTGTACCGGCCCAGGGTCAACCTGCCGGGCATCGACTTCCACGTCGAGCCGCAGGCCCTCAATTTCGCCAAGGCGGGCCAGACCCGCGAGGTCACGATCACGATCAAGAACGTCTCCGCGCCCGACGGCAGGTTCACCACCGGCTCGCTCTCGTGGGTCGGCCCGCGCACCGTGACGTCGCCTATCGCGATCCGGCCGGTCGAGGCCAAGGCCGACCCGGCCTACAGCTTCTCCTCGGCCACGGGCGCCGGCTCCGGCACGTTCACCGTGACGTCCGGCTCCGACAGCCCGATCCCGGTGGGCCTCGAGGGCCTCGCCCCGGTCGCGCAGAAGGCCGTCACGAAGGTCCCCGGGCCGGTTGCCGCGGCCAATGATGCGTCCAACGGGCTCGTTTCCGTGACGGTCCCCGCGGGCCAGAAGACCGCGCGGTTCGTGCTCAAGGCCGCCGACGCCAGAACCGACTGGGACATGTACGTCCTTGCCCCCAACGGCTCCGGCGGCCTCAAGCAGTTCACCGCGGCCACCGGGTCCGCGAGCGAGTCACTCGAGATCCCGAACCCGATCGCCGGCACGTACTACGTCATCGCCAACCTCTTCGCGTCACCGGGCAACGGCGCGACGGACGCGGTGATCCAGGCGGCCGCGTGGGCCGGCGATGCCGGCAACGCCACGGTGACCCCGAACCCGATCGTGGCCGCCAACGGCACCCAGGCCACGGAGACCCTGGCCTGGAACGGGCTCGCCGCCGGCGCCTACATGGGCCGGCTCACGTTCGGCGCGAGCGGCGTCACGAGCTGGGTCGACCTCACGGTCGGTTCCGGCGCGGCGGCCTCGGCTTCGGCCGGCGCCCCGACGATGGCGACCGCGGACGGGATCCCGGGCCGGTGACCTGCTGACCACGGGGCTCCGGCCCGCCTCGCCGCACCCTGAGACTGCCCCGCAGCAGCCGTCGTGAGACGGAGGCTGCGGGGCAATCTGCGTTGAGGGGTCACGTCCGCTGCGTTGAGGGGTCACGTCCGCTGGGTTGAGGAGTCACGTCCGTGCCGACGGGCGCTGCGGCGGACGGCTCAGCCGAGGGCGGCCTCGAGCGGAGCGAGCGCTGCTGTGAGCCGCTCCCGCAGCACCGCCGCCTCGGAGGCGAAGCCCCGCTGGGCCTCGACGTACGCGGCCTTCCCCGCGGGCGTCTCGATCGCGATCGGCTCGAAGCCCCAGTCCGAGAGGTCGTACGGCGAGGCCTGCATGTCCATGGTCCGCACGCGCCAGGCGAGCTCGAAGCAGTCCATGAGCAGCTCGCCCGGGATGGCGGGCCCGAGCTTGTAGGCCCACTTGTAGAGGTCCATGTTGGCATGCAGGCACCCCGGCTGCTCGAGGTCGCGCTGGGCGGCGCGGGTGGGCTGGAGCTCGTTGAGCGGTGCGGCGTCCGGGGAGTAGAAGCGGAACGCGTCGAAGTGCGTACAGCGGATGCGGTGCTCCTCGACAACGCGGTCCGTGCCGTCCGCACCGAGCCGCAGCGGGAGGTACTCGTGCCGGATCCCGAACTTCTCGCTCCGGTACGCCATGGCCCACTCGTGCAGCCCGAAGCATCCGAACTGCGCGGGCCTCGCGGCGGTCCCGCGCAGGATGATCCCGCAGAAGCGGATGGTCTCTTCGCGCTCGGCGGCGTAGGCGGGCAGATCGAGCACCACGGCGGGTCCCTCGTCCGTGAGCCCGGCGGCGCGGCGCTCCTCCGGAGCGAGGGGGCGGTAGTGCTTCCAGCCGAGGCGCTCGTGCGCCGCGTCGCCGACGAGCGCGACGCCCGCGCCCGGGTGCCAGCGGCCAAGCTGGCCCGGCTTGTGGGTGTAGTACGTGAACAGGAAGTCCTCGATCGGGTGCTTCCTGCGTGCGTTGCGCCGGGCGACGAACGGCTCGGCGAAGCGGGCCACCCGGGCGCCGTGGGCCTCGGCGCGCGGGAGCCACTCGTCCTGCGCGAGCACGGCGCCCAAGGACGCCGGGGGTCGAGAGGCTGGGGAGGGCATCGGTCAATTATCCCCCTGGGGGACCGCGCCCCGCATCTCGGCCGGGCAGCGTGCGTTCCTGCCCACTGTGGCCGGCCGGTTCGGCATCCTCCCGGCGTGTCCGGTCCCGACTCGCCGTGCGCGCCCCTCAAAAGTGGGCAGGAAGGCACAGGCTTCCGCTAGACGGCCCCGCCGGGCGCCCCGAGGAGCGGGGTCGCGATCGCCCAGGCAGAGATGCCGCAACCGTCGGTGCGGGTGAAGCGCCGGTCCACCCGGGCCCCGTTGACGGTCCCGGTCACCGTGGCCACCTCTGGCCCGCCGTACTGCTGGGTGCACAGCTGGTCCCTGGGCGGGGGCGCGAGCACCTCCGGGCGGGCCGCGATGAGGGCGCAGGCCGCGGCGGCGGTGGGATGAGTGCTCCCCGGGAGCACGTCCGCGCCGGAACAGCGCAGCGTCCACCGCTGCTCCGGCCCGCCCGGAGAGCGCACGACGACGACCTGCAGCTCCGCCGTCGCCGCGCCCGGCGTGCTGCCGGCCCCGGTGGTCGGCGCTGGGCTCGACGCGCCAGCCGAGGGGCCCGTGGTCGCCGACGGCTCCGAAGGGCCCGTGCCCGGCGGCCGCTCCGGCCCCGGGGAGCACGCGGCGAGGAGCACGGTGGCGGTGGCGAGCCCCAGCAGCGCCGGGACCACGAGATGACCGGTGAACCGCATGGCTTCCCTCCGTCCGGGCTGTCTCCACTGTGCCACGAAGGGCACCCCGCCGACTCCTCAGCGGTGCGGAAGTGACTCCTCAACGGTGCGGAAGTGACTCCTCAACGGGAGGCGCGGGAGGGAGGGCGGGGGCGGGTCAGGCGGAGGCGTCTGCCGCCCGGCTGGCCTGGGCGGCGGCGATGAGGCGGGTCATCGACCCGTGGAGCTCGGCGGCCTCCTCGCGGCTGATCCCGAGCCGCGCCATCATCGTGGTGGGCACCGAGAGCGCCTGCTCCCGCAGGGCCGTGCCCTTCGGGGTCAGCGCGACATCGAGCGCGCGCTCGTTGCCCTGCTGCCGAGCCCGCGTGAGCAGCCCCGCGTCCTCGAGCCTCTTCAGCAGCGGCGTGACCGTGGCGGGCTCGAGGAGGAGCGCCTCGCTGATCTCCTTCGCGGTGCGCGGGGAACGCTCCCACAGGGCCAGCATCACGAGGTACTGGGGGTGGGTGATGCCGAGCCGGTCGAGGACGGGGCGGTAGGACGCGACGACGCTGCGGCTCGCCACGCTCAGCGCGAAGCAGAGCTGGCGCTCCAGGAGGAGGTCGTCGTCGGTGTCGGGCATCGCAGTCTCCTATTGGTTAGTGCACTAATGATCACGGTACTATGCAGGGGAAGGATCCGTGGAAAGGGAGGACGGCCAATGTCGGGGGAGAACTTCGCGCAGAGGTTCATGCGCACCACCGGGAAGCTGCGGTTCTTCTTCGGGCCGGCCAACCGCAGCTCGGCCACGCACGAGATGACCGAGGCGAATAAGGACCTCCTCGTCCGGCGCCAGGCCGAGGCGCAGCAGTTCGAGACCGTCACGCGGCCCGACGGCAGCACCTACGTGGTCCCCAAGGACCCCGCGGACCAGTCCCTGCGCTGACCCTCTCCCTGCGGCACCCCCGGACGTACAATGCCCGTACCGGAAGGGGGTGATGAGAGATGCCCCACTCGCACAGGGTCCTGAACGCGTTCACGCACGTCGCCGACCGCGCCGCGGCGGTCTGGGGTCCCGCCTCGCACAGCGATCTCGGCGCGCCGGTGGTCCACAAGCACGACGACTTCGAGCGGGCCTCCGAGTCCGAGCTGCTCACGTTCGACGTCGAGACCGACTCCGAAGGACACCACTACGCCGTCCGCAAGGACGAGAAGCCCCCGATGACCCACCACTGAATCCTGCCTGCAGACCGGGGCACGCACGACGACGGCCGGCACCTTCCGCGCGGAAGGTGCCGGCCGTCGTCGTGCTTGGGGCTATCGGCGAAGAGCGTCGGGCCGGTCAGCGGCCGGTGCCGCCGTAGACCGTCGCCTCGGACTCGGCGTCCAGGTTGAAGGCCGAGTGGATCGCGCGGACGGCGGCGTCGAGGAGGTCGGCGCGGGTGACCACGGAGATGCGGATCTCCGAGGTCGAGATCATGTTGATGTTGATCCCGGCATCGGAGAGCGCCTGGAAGAACGTGGCGGAGACGCCCGGGTTGGAGCGCATGCCGGCGCCGATGAGGGAGAGCTTGCCGATCTCGGCGTTGTACTCGATGTCCTCGAAGCCGATCTCGCCCTGGGCGGCCTTGAGGGCCTCGAGGGCGTCCGCGCCCTCCACGATGGGCAGCGTGAACGAGATGTCCGTTTTGCCGCGCCCGAACGTGGAGATGTTCTGCACGATCATGTCGACATTGGCGTGCGCCTTGGCGATGACCTGGAAGATCGCGGCCGCCTTGCCGGGGATGTCCGGGACGCCCACCACGGTGACCTTGGCCTCGGAGCGGTCGTGCGCGACGCCGGAGATGATGGGCTGTTCCAAGGCGACTCCCTCGCTGATGGTGATCTTGTCGTCGGGGCTGGGCAGCACCCAAGTCCCCTCGTGCTGGCTGAACGAGGACCTCACGTGCAGGGGTACCCCGAAGCGGCGCGCGTACTCGACGCAGCGCAGGTGGAGGATCTTGGCGCCCGAGGCGGCGAGCTCGAGCATCTCCTCGCTCGAGATGCGGTCGATCTTCTTCGCGGTGGGGACCACGCGGGGATCCGCGGTGTAGACCCCGTCCACGTCCGTGTAGATCTCGCAGACGTCGGCGTCGAGGGCGGCGGCGAGCGCCACGGCGGTGGTGTCCGAGCCGCCCCGGCCGAGGGTGGTGATGTCGTGGCTCTCGCGGCTCACGCCTTGGAATCCGGCGACGATCGCCACCGCGCCCTTGTCGAGGGCAGTGCGCACCCGGTGCGGGTCGACGTCGATGATGCGCGCCTTGCCGTGGATGCCGTCCGTGATCATGCCGGCCTGCGAGCCCGTGAAGGAGCGGGCCTTCGCACCGAGCTTGTTGATGGCCATGGCGAGCAGGGCCATGGAGATGCGCTCCCCGGCGGAGAGGAGCATGTCCATTTCACGTGCGGGTGCCTGGTCCGTGATCTGGCTCGAGAGGTCGAGGAGTTCGTCGGTCGTGTCGCCCATGGCCGAGACCACGACCACGACCTCGTTGCCGGCCCGCTGGGTGTCCACCACGCGCTGGGCCACCCGCTTGATGCCGGCCGCGTCCGCGACGGAGGAGCCGCCGAACTTCTGGACGATCAGCTGCCGGGCAGGCACTTCGAGGGGCAACGACATGCGGGCACACTCACAGGGGTCGAGGGCGGCGGGAAGGGACCCACACATTCTATCGGGCGAGGGTGGGGCCGCTGAATCATGACGGTCGTGCTATGCGTCCCGTTCCGCTGCGGAGCGGCGCGCCCTGCGCGTCGCCGGCCAGTCAGGTGTCTTTGCCCTCGACCTCGTCGTCCTCGTTCTCGTCCGGGGCCTCGCGGTCGGTGTAGTGCCCGGGTGTGTGATCGGTGCCCGAGTGCATGGTCCCGTCGGGAAGCTCTTCGTCGGTGTATTGGCCCACGTGCTCATCCGGCGACACGGTGGCGTCGCCGCCCTTGTAGTAGTGGCCGCGTGCCTTGTCGGCGTGGGCATCTCTGCCGCTGTCGTAGTAGTGACCGCGGGGTTCGGGCTGGTCTTGTCCCATGCGTCCACTGTAGGTCCGGCAGTGCCCTGTGGGCACCTGCGCGTGTGTGCCGTTCAGCCGACGAGGTCGGGGTAGTGGAGCCGCGCCGTCTGCGGATGGGCGCGCAGCCACCCCTTGAGGACGTTCTCACCGTAGGAGGAGAGCATCGGGTTGTCGGGATCGTCGGAGACGCCGCGGGCCTGCGCGGCGAGGTCGGCGGGGAGCTCGACCTTGTCGATGACGGCGTCCAGGCGCGGGGACCAGAAGAACGGCACGGAGTAGCGGTCCACGCCCGCGGCCGGGGCGATGACGCGGTGGATCGTGGCCATGAGGTAGCCGTCGGTGGCGACCTCGAGCATCTCGCCCAGGTTCACGACGAGGGCGCCCGGCGTCGGTGGGACGTCGATCCATTCCTCCTGCCCGTAGGGCTGGACCTCGAGGCCCCCGACCCCGTCCTGAAGCAGCAGGGTGACGAAGCCGTAGTCCGCGTGCAGGCCCACGCCCTGCTGGCCGGCCTCGGGCACCACCCCGGTCCCGACGTAGTGCACGAGCTTGCCCATCCACGCCGGCGTCCCGGCGAAGGGCTCGGCGAAGTGGTCCTCGGGCAGGCTGAGCGAGGCGGAGATGGCGGAGAGGAGCTCCGCCCCGACCGCGGACATGAGCTCTGCCCATTCCATCGCGGCCTTCTCGAGCGCGGGGAACCCTGCGGGCCACTGGTTCGGCCCCTGGAGGCGCAGGTAGGGCTGGTCGGCGGGGACCTGCTCGAGCGGCGCACGCTCGGGGCCGTAGTCGATCTGCTCGCGGGCGTCCGCGCGGCCCCGCGTCACTTCGGTGCCCAGGCGCGTGTACCCGCGGAACTGGGCGGAGGTGCGGTTGTCGAGGGCGAGGCGCTCGTCCAGCGGCAGGCGGAAGAACTCGGCAACGGTGTCGAGGAGCTCCTGGTCCTGTCCCGGGCGCCCCCCGTAGCCGACGATCTGGAAGAAGCCGACGCTGTGGGTCGCGTCGCGCAGCGCGTCGAGGAACTCGGGTCTGAAGCCGCCGTCCGCGCCCCTCGCGGTCGAGAGGTCGAGGACCGGGATGGACGTGCGTGCAGTGCTCATGGATCCAGCATGCGCCCGCCCTCGGCCGGCACTTAACAATCTGTCATAAAGTTCCGGTGCGCTACCATGCCCTCGCTCAGCCGATGGCGCTGCGCCGGCCCTCGAACGCCCGGCCCAGCGTGACCTCGTCCGCGTACTCGAGGTCGCCGCCCACGGGGAGCCCGGACGCGAGGCGTGTGACCTTGACCCCGATGGACTTGAGCATGCGCGCCAAGTAGGTCGAGGTGGCCTCGCCCTCGAGGTTCGGGTTCGTGGCCAGGATGATCTCGGTGACCTGCTCGTCGTTGAGCCGGGTGAGCAGCTCCCGGATGCGCAGCTGGTCGGGGCCGATTCCCGCGATCGGATTGATGGCGCCGCCGAGCACGTGGTACCGGCCGCGGTAGGCCCGGGTGCGCTCCACCGCGAGCACGTCCTTGGACTCCTCCACCACGCAGATCACGCTCGGGTCCCGGCGGGGGTCGCGGCAGATCGCACACGTGTCCTGCTCCGAGACGTTCCCGCAGATCTGGCAGAACTTCACGCGCTCCTTGACGCCCACGATCGCGGCGGCGAGCCGCTTCATGTCCTCGGCGTCGGCCTCCAGGATGTGGAAGGCGAGCCGCTGGGCCGACTTGGGGCCGATGCCGGGGAGCCTGCCGAGCTCGTCGATCAGGTCTTGGACTGCGCCTTCATACACCCCACTACGCTACCGCGGGGGAATGACAGTGCCGTCCAGGCCCCGCTCCTCGATGAGCTTCCCGCCGAGGATCCGCTCGACCGCGGCCCGGCCGAACAGGGTGGACTGCTCGATCGTCTCGTCATCGGCGCTCGCGACGTCCTCGACGTACTCCCGCGGTGCCTGCTGCGGCTGCGCGGGCACCTGTTCCGCGGCGGCCTTGCGGCTGAGCCGCTCGTACATGCTCAGCTTCCGGCCCGGCTCCTGGCCGGACGGGCCGCGCTGCGGCGGCTGGGCTGCGGCGGGCTCGTACGTGCTCCGGGCGGCGACCGCCGTGGCGGCCGGGGCCTGCTGGGGGCCGCCCGCCGGGCCGGGTGCCGCGGCCTCACCCGGTACGGACGACGACGTCGGCCCGGCTGCCGCCGCACCGTCACCGGAGCGGGTGTTCGGTTCGCTGCCGATGGTCCACACGCCGGGGGTGCTCTCGCGGGCGTAGGCCCACGGATCCTTGGGGGCCTCGGCAGGAGCCGCGGGCTGCGGCCGCCGCGGTCCCTGGCCGGGCGCCGTCGCACCGGGCGCCGTGCCGCCGGGCGCGGCGGCTGCCTGGGGCCGGGGCGCGGGCGCCGGGGGCTGGGCGGCCCGTCGGGGTGCTGGACGGCCCTCGTCCTCGGGGTACGGCTCGTCCCAGTCCCCGGGCGGCTCCTCATCCGAGAAGGGGATGTCGTCGTAGGGAGTGGGCGTCGCGGCGGCGGCCCGCGGGCCGGGCACCGTCGGGCGGCGCCCTGCAGGCTCTTCCGGTGCGGGCTGTTCCGGCACGGGCTCCTTCGGCGCGGCATCCCTCAACGGGCTCTGCGCCTGCGGCGCCCTCGCTTGCGGGGCGCCCACCTGCGGGGCGGCGGAGTTGCGGGGGGCCGGAGGGGCCGCCGCCGCTGCCGGCGGAGCCGGGGAGGGTGCCGGCTGCACGGGCGCGGCCGGCTGCGGCCCCGGGGCAAGGCCCCAGGCGATGTCGGCGGCGGAGGGTGCGCTGCCGGCCGGTGCGGCCGGCGGCTCGGCGGACGCAGGGGAAGGCGCCGCGGCGGAGGGGCCGCTGGGAGCAGCCGGATCCCTGCGCGGGGCGGTTTCGGGCGCAGGGGTGCCCTGCTGCGGCTCAGCCGGCGCTTTTGGGCGCTGCCCGCCCCCTGCCGTGGCCGGGGTGCCCGGGCCGTTGCCGCCCGTGACCGCATCGATCTGGCAGTCGACGCCCAGCACGGTCTTGATCGCCGTGTGCAGGTTGGCGGAGTGGTCGCCGCGGGTGAAGGCGGACGCCAGGCCCGAGGTCCCGAAGGCGAGCGCGAGCGTGCGGCCGTCGAATCCGGCGACCGACGCGTTCGGCCCCACGAGCGCCCACGTGCTCCGCTTGACCTTGGCGAGGGCGTCGAGGATGTCGGGCCAGGCCCGGCGGAACATCTCGACGCTGCCCGCGCCGCCGTGCTGCGCCTCGGGAGTCTGGCGGGACTCCGGCTCGGCTTCGCTGTGCGCCGCCGCCGGGGGCTCGCTGCGCGGGGCCGCCGGCTCGGGAGCAGCCGCTGGTTCGGCATCGCTCCGCTCGGCCACCGGCTCCGGGGCTGGGACGGGTTTCGGCTCCGCTTCCCTGGACGGGGCCACCGGCGCCGGGGTGGGCGCGGCGGGTTTCGGCTCCGCTTCCGTGGGCGGGGCGACCGGCTCTGGGGCGGTGGCGGGCTCCGGGGCGGTGACGGGCTTCGGCTCCGCGCCGCGGCGCGGAGCCAGCGCACGCTCGACCACCGGGGGTTCGTGGCGCTCTGCCGCCGGGACAGCGGCGGCCGGCCGGTCGCCGTCGTGCGCGAAGGAGAGGCGCCGCTCGAGGCGGTCCACGCGTGCGGCCCAGCCCCTCTCGGTGGCATCGGCCGCGGGGAGCATGAGGCGCGCGCACAGGAGCTCGAGGTGGAGGCGGGGTGAGGTCGCCCCGGTCATCTCGTTGAAGGCGCCGTTGGTGACGTCGGCGGCGCGCGAGAGCTCCGCCGCGCCGAGGTTCTGCGCCTGGACGCGCATGCGCGCGAGCTGGTCTGCGGGGATGCCGCGCAGGATCGACTCGGCCGCGTCCGGCAGCGCCTGGACGATGATGAGGTCGCGGAACCTCTCGAGCAGGTCTTCGACGAAGCGCCGCGGATCGTGGCCGGTCTGGATCACCCGGTCGACGGCGCGGAACACGGTCCCCGAGTCCCCGGCGGCCATGGCGTCGACGACATCGTCGAGCAGGGCCGCGTGCGTGTAGCCGAGCAGCGCGACGGCGAGCTCGTAGTCGATCCCGTCGGTCCCGGCGCCCGCCATGAGCTGGTCCAGCACGGACAGGGAGTCGCGCACGGAGCCGCCGCCGGCGCGGACCACGAGGGAGAGTACCCCCGGCGCCACCGGAACGTGCTCCGCCGTGCACAGCTGCTCGAGGTAGGCCATGAGGGGCTCGGGCGGCACGAGCCGGAACGGGTAGTGGTGCGTGCGCGAGCGGATGGTGCCGATGACCTTGTCCGGCTCCGTCGTGGCGAAGATGAACTTGATGTGCTCCGGCGGCTCCTCGACGATCTTCAGGAGCGCGTTGAAGCCGGCTGAGGTCACCATGTGGGCCTCGTCGATGATGAAGATCTTGTAGCGGTCGCGGACCGGGGCGAACGTGGCGCGCTCGCGGAGGTCGCGGGCATCGTCGACGCCGCCGTGGCTGGCCGCGTCGATCTCGATGACGTCCAGCGAGCCGGCGCCGCCGCGGGCGAGCTCGACGCAGCTGGGGCACACGCCGCAGGGCTCGGGGGTGGGGCCCTGCTCGCAGTTGAGGCAGCGCGCCAGGATGCGCGCCGAGGTGGTCTTGCCGCAGCCGCGCGGCCCGGAGAACAGGTAGGCGTGGTTGACGCGGTTCTTCCGCAGCGCCGTCATGAGCGGCTCGGTGACGTGCTCCTGCCCGATCACGTCCTGGAACGTGTCCGGCCGATACCGGCGGTAGAGGGCGGCTGGAGCATTCACGTCAGAAACCCTACCAATCGGGGCCGGTGCCCGGCCCGGTTATCCACAGGTACGGAAAAGGCCCCTCATGCACCCGCCAGAGCCCACTTACCCTTGCTACCTTCCGGTCCTGGGGGAGTTCAGCAGGATGACGCCACATGAGGGGCTGGAATCCATCGTAGCCCAGTTCCGGGCGAGTCCCGAATCGGGTCCCGCGGGGTGTGCGGGCGCGACACGCAGGGCGCTGCCCACGCGCGTGATATGCAGTGATCGGGCCCCGCACCCGGGGTTCCTCAAGAGCATGGACAGGGGGAAGCCGTGGGGAATACCGCATCTGTGGGGGCCATGCGGGCGGGGGCCCGCAGGCTCGGTGTCGGGACGATGGGGGCCATCGCGGCGCTCGCGCTGGCCGGGTGCGGGGCCGGCCAGGCTCCGCCGCCTGCCGGGACCAGCTCGGCGGCGTCCGCATCTGCCGGCGGCTCCGCATCGGCCTCGGCTCCGGCGTCGGCCACCGGCCTCGCGACCGCATCGGCCGCTCCGAGCAGCGCCGCGCCGGCGTCTGCCGCGCCGTCTGCCGCGCCCCCGGCGGCCCCGGCGCTGAAGAAGTTCACGTTCCCCGACGGGCACCTCTCCTTCGAGTACCCGGCCGGCTGGTCGGTGAGCGTGGCCCAGGGGCCCGTGCTCCCCGACGGGGGCCTGGACTCGAAGATCGCCACCGTCCGCGACGCGACAGGCAACGAGCTCGCGACCGTCCACTCGGGCATGTAGGCGGGCGGGGCGGCCGGGCCGGTCAGCAGCAGGACGATCATCGAGCAGGCCAGGGTACCCCTTCCCGACCAGCGGGGACAGGCCGTCTATGCCTTCTACGCGGACACCACCCCGGATGGCCGCACGTGGTACAGCATGGGCATCGAATCGGGGCCGCTGAGCGCCTCGGACAAGTCCACGACGGGCGGAGCGGTGGAGCTGCCGAACGGGTTCCTGCTGGCCCACGTGGTGTTCGCCGACGCGCCATTCGGCAGCGTCGCGGCGGCGAAGGCGTGGTACGCCTCTGCCGAGGGGGAGCAGCTGCGGGCGCTCTTCCTGAGCCTCGCCTACGCCTGATCGCGGCGCGCACGACGGCGGGCGGCGGCTCCCGCGGGGACGCGGCACCGGCGTCGTGCGCCGGCCTCGGGACCCCGATTCGGCGGAGGGGCCGCCGTCGGGTATTCTGGAGCCTGCTCTTGGGAGCACACCTGGAGGATTCGCCTAGCGGCCTATGGCGCACGCCTGGAACGCGTGTTGGGTTAACGCCCTCGGGGGTTCAAATCCCCCATCCTCCGCGCTGCGATGTCCTGGAACATCGAGAACGCCCCCGGTCCTCGGACCGGGGGCGTTCTGCGTCGGGGGAGCGGGCCCGGGTCAGCCCTCGTCGCAGAGCAGGTGGTACCAGCTGTCGGCGAGGACCTCGAGGGCGTGCTCCCGGTTCGGCTCGTACTTGCGGCGGGTCCACAGGGTCGCCACGTAGTCGAGCTGCGTGAACGCGAGCGTGCCGCGGATATGGCGGGTCGCCTCCTGGAAGCGGCCGGCCAGCTCCATGCCCCGCACCAGGTCCGAGATGACCTCCTCGTGCCAGGAGTCGACCATGGCGCGCACCTCGGGATCGACGGCCGCGGCCTCGTCGAGCACGTCGAGGTAGGGACGGAAGACGGGCCACAGCGCCGCCCGCGACTCGAGCCACGCGAGGATCCCCGCGAGTTTCCCCTCCCTGACCACGTCGACGAGCTCGGCTGCTGTCGAGGTGCTGTTCGGCCCGTAGGCGCGGTCCAGCATGGTGTTGACCCGGGCCATGAAGTCCTTCATGAGGTCCGTGCGGGACGGGTAGTACGCGTAGAAGGTCACCCGCGTGGTGCCGGCAGCGGCCGCGATCTCGTCGATCGTCGTCGCGGCATACCCCTTCTCGATGAACAGCTCGAGGGCACGCTCCACAATCCGGTCGCGTGTGAGCTGCTTCTGGGCTTCCCGCAGTGACGGCATGGACCAATCCTAGGTGTGGTGCCCTGCTGGACGGATTCCCGGCGGCGTCAGGCGGTCGCCTGGGCGGCGAGGCGGCGCAGCTTCGGGACGGGGATCCGGTAGTTGAGTGCGGCGGCCGTGCCGGAGCCGTCGCTGTTCTGCCAGCGCAGCAGCATCGACTCCGGTGCCGCGCCCTGCTCGCGGTGGGCCGGGTCGCCGGCCACGGGCATGAACCCCACCGACTTCAGCGCCAGGCCGAAGCCCTCGGTCCAGAAGTACGGCTGGACCTCGAGCTCGGGCGCGGCGTCGCCTTCGAGCAGCCCGTGCGCGGCGGCCTTCGCCTGGTCGATGGCGCTCGTCCACAGCGGGATCCGCCCGAGGCCGCGCCGGGTGGGAAGGTGCGCGACGTCCCCGGCCGCGACGATCCCCGGCCGCACGCGCCCGCGGGAGTCGACCCGCAGCGCTCCCTCGACGAGGAGCCCCGAGCCCTTGAGCCATGCGGTGTTCGGCTCGTCCCCGACTGCCGTGACGACGAGCTCCGCCTCCAGCGCCGTGCCGTCAGCGAGGACGACCCGCGCGCCGCCGTCCGCCTCCACGAGGCTGGCCCTCCTGCCGGTGACGATCCGGAGTCCGCGCCGGCTGGCGGCGGCGGTGAACACCTCGGAGAGGAACGTGCCGAGCTGGCGCGAGAGCGGCGGCGCCTCGGCCACGAGCGTGACCTCGCAGCCGGCGTGCAGGCAGCCCGAGGCGACCTCCATGCCGAGCGCCCCTCCGCCCACGACGATCACGGACGGCCGCGACGCGACCCGGTCCCTGAGGGCGACCGCGTCCTCGATGGTCCGCAGCGTGAGCTCGTGCGGTGAAGCGCCGCCCCCATGGGCCAGGCGCCGCGCCCGGGACCCCGAGGCGATGACGAGGCCGTCGTACGGGAGGCGGTCCCCGCCGTCGAGCGCCACGGTACGGGCCTCGACGTCGAGCCCTGTCGCGGCAACCCCGAGCAGTGCCACGGCCTCGTGGGTGGGCTCGGGAAGGCGGTGCGCGTCCAGTGCCCGGTCCTCGTGCAGGAGGGCCTTCGAGAGCGCCGGCCGGCTGTACGGGTGATGCGCCTCGGCACCGACCACCGTCAGCTCCCCGTCAAACCCCGCCGAGCGGAGGGAGTCGCAGGCTGTGAGGCCGGCGATGCCGTTGCCGACGACGACGATGCGGCGCAGCCGCGGGGCGGCGGTCACCGTCATGCCGCCGACACCAGGCGGAGGGCCGCGACCGGGCACACCCGCACGGCTGAGCGCGCGGCCTCGAGGTCCGCGCCGTCGACGTCCGGGACGTCGATCACGAGTTCCCCGTCGTCGTCGAGGTGCATGAGCGCCGGGGCCGCTTCTTCGCAGAGGCCGTGGCCCTCGCAGCGGGGGCGGTCGAGGTCGATCCTCATGCGGCCACCACCTTCATGACCGGGAGTTCCTCGATGGCGCGCGTGATGTTGGTCGGCACCCGGACGGGCTCAGCGATCTCCATGGACTTCACCTGGCGGGCGAGCGCGGCGATGATCGCGTGGCCCTCGAGCCGGGCCAAGCCCTGGCCGGCGCAGCCGTGCGGGCCGTAGCCGAACGAGAGGTGGTCGGTCGGATTGCGCGTGACGTCGAAGTCGTCCGGGTCCTCATAGTGGCGCGGGTCGTGGTTTCCGGCGCCGAAGAGGATGCCGATCTGGGCGCCCTGGGGCACGGTGACGCCGTCGATGTCGACCGCGCGGGTCGTGGTGCGGCCCCAGATGTGCAGCGGCGGCCAGAAGCGCAGCACCTCCGCGAACGCGGCGGGGACAAGGTCCGGGTTCTGCCGGACGAGCTCGAGCTGCTCGGGGTGACGGCCGAACAGGGCCACGATGTTGCCGATCGCCGCGATCGTGCTGTCGACGCCGGCCCCGAGGTACTGGTGGATGATGTGGCCGGCGGAGCCCTCGGGGATGTCGCCCCGCGCCTCCGCATCGAAGATCCCGCGGCCGATTGAGCCGGGCGTGAGGTCCTCGGCCCTGACCGAGGAGCACCAGCCGTACAGCTCCCCGGCGATCGGGAAGTTCTCCTGCGTGCGCAGGTTCAGGGGACCGATGACCTGCATGGCCGCCTGGCCCCAGCGGAGCATGTTGTCCTTCACAGGACCGGTGAAGCCGATGAGGTCGGAGACGACCTCGAGGGGGAACTCCCGCGCGAGGGCGTCGATGGCCTCGAAGCTGCCGCTGTGGGCGAGCTCGGAGACGAGCTTGTCCGCCTTATCGTCGATCGTGACCTTGAGTCCGCGCAGGGCGCGTGGTGTGAGGTTCTCGGAGAGGGTGGCGCGGAGCTGCGTGTGCATGGGCGGGTCGGACGCGAGGGAGGTGCCCTGGAGCGCCTCGTTGACCATCGGGTTGAAGCCGAGCGAGGTCGACGAGTACGTCTCCGGATCGCCGAGGGCCTCGCGGATCACGTCGTAGCGCGTCAGGACGTAGATTCCGTTCTCGGGCAGGTACACGACGCCGGCCGTCTCGCGCAGCTCGGTGTAGGCGGGAAAGGGGTCGACGGTGACGGCGTCGTCCCAGATGTCGATGGGGGATTCGAGGGGAGTGGTCACGGTGATCGGCTCTCTGGATGGTTGGTGGTGGGGAAGGGTCAGTCGGCGGCGGCCTGGGCCGCCGCCTCGGCTGTGGCCTGAGTGGTCTCGGCGACCTCATCGGCCGACGGCGCGGAGCCGCGCCCGGAGATGAAGAGGGTGAGGAGGGCCGAGGCCGTGGCGGCGGCTGCGGCCACGAGGTAGACCATCTGGAAGCCGTGGCCGAGGGACACGCCGGCGGCGCCCTGGATCTGCTGCTGGGCGGCACCGAGGGCACCGACCATGCCCGTGACGGCCTGCTGCGGCGCTCCTGAGGCGAGGGCCTGCCCGGAGAACTGCGCGACCACGCCGTCCCAGCCCGAGAGGAAGCCGAGCGGCGGAACGTGGGACAGGCCCTCGACGGCGTTCGCGGGAAGCCCGGCTCCCCGCAGGATGCCGGCGAGCGGCCCCGCGAAGGCCGAGGCGCCGATGCTGAAGGCGATGGCCGAGCCGACCACGGGGCCGAAGGCGAACCCGAGGTCGCGGAGGAGGTTCGTCGTGGCCGAGGCCATGCCGATGTCCTTCGGCTGGACCGTGTTGATGGCGACGGCGGTGATGGCGCCGACGGTGAGGGCGAAGCCGATGCCGAGGAAGAGGAGCGGGAGGATGAAGGCTGTCCACTGGGTGCCGCCGAAGCGCTCCGGGATGCCGAGGGAGAACGTCGAGAGCCAGTAGCCGGAGACAGCCATGAACGCGAAGCCGGCGGTCAGGGCCCAGCGCGGTGCGACGTGGTGGATGAGCCACCCGACCACGGGGATCAGGGCGAAGGTCGGTCCCTGGATGAAGACGAAGAGCACGCCGACCTTCCAGGTCTCGGCGAGGGCGAGGCCGCCCACGGCGACGCTCGTGCTGAAGGCGATGGCGAGGAAGGCGAACATGCCGGTGACGGCGACGATGCCGGTGATCGAGTACGCGCTGTTCCTGAACAGCGCCAGGTGGATGAGCGGCTGGCGGGTGCGCGCTTCGATCACCACGAACAGGACCAGCAGGATCACGCCCGCGACGTAGCCCGCCACGACCTCGGCCGCGCCGAAGCCCGCGTCGACGGCCTGGACGGTCGCGAAGAGGACCGCGATGAGGCCGAGCGCGAGGGTGGCCTGGCCGGGCAGGTCGAGCCTGCGGCCCTCGGGCGCGGCCGAGTCGGTGGCGCGCAGCGCCATGAGGAGGACGACGACGGCCAGCGCCGCCGCGACGCAGTACGCGACGCGCCACCCACTGAGCACCGGCGCGGCGCCGGTCCCGCCGGGAACGGTGAAGAGCTGCGAGGTGAGGCCCGCCAGCACGGGGGAGATCACCGCGCCGAGCGAGAGGAACCCCGCCCAGGTGGCGATCGCGCGGGCCCGGGCGCGGTGGTCCGGGGTGATGGCGGCGATCATCGACAGCGAGATCGGGAAGAGGATGCCGGCACCGATGCCGCCGACGGCCTGGGCGACGATCATCATGCCGGTACTCGGCGCGAGCGCGGCGAGGACGGAGCCGGCGGCGGTGGCGGCAGCGCCCGCGTAGAGCAGCTTCTTGCGCCCGAACAGGTCGCCGAGGAGGCCCCAGCTGAGCTCGAACACGACGATGCCCATCATGAACATGCCCGCGATCCAGGTCAGGCCTGCGCCCGAGGTGTGGAAGTCGTTCGCGAACGTGCCGTTGAGGGCGCCGGGCAACGCGTTGGTGATCTGGGCGAGGGTGACCGCGCTGTAGGCGGCCACGAACGTGGCACGCGCCGAGCCTCTGTTCGGCGCCGTGCGGATCTGACTCATTGGAACTCCTTCGTCTCCAGGCCAGCGGCTGGCAGGGGTGCGCTGGATCACAGTCTCCGGTTATCTTTACAACGTGTCAAGACTTACAACGTCATGACCACCTCACATCCAAAGCATCGAGTACGTAAAGAAAGATTTCTTGACATCCTGTAAAGAAATCGCGATGCTGGGCCTATGACTCAGCCCACATCCCTCGCTCACCCCAGAGCTGCGACGGACCCGGCGTCCTGCGGGTCCGTCAACACCGTCCTCGGCCCGGTTCCGGCTGACCGGCTCGGGATCGTCGCCGTCCACGAGGCCCTGCTGTCCGTGGTCCCCGGGGCCGAGCACGCGTTCGACGTCACGCTCGACCGTGCGGAGATCTTCGAGGTCCTCGCCGGCAAGCTCGCGGGGTTCCGGCAGGCCGGGGGGACCTCGATCGTGGACAGCACCGGCATGTTCCACGGCCGGGACGTCCGGCTCCTCGAGGCGCTCTCGCGCAGCACGGGCGTGCACATCGTCGCCTCCACGGGCATGGGCCCGGAGGAGATGCTGGGAGGCTACTTCCTCACCCCGCAGACCAATCCGCCCACCCCGTGGCCCGCCGAGAAGTTCGCGGCCCTGTTCGCCCAAGAGGTCACCGAGGGCATGGCCGTGCCGCGCGTCGAGCGCAGGGGCCCTGCCGGCCTCGTCGCGACCGCCGCCACCCGGAGCGGAATGACGGCCACCGACGAGAGCCTCTTCCGGGGCGCGGCCCGCGCGGCCCTCGCCACGGGCGTCCCGGTCTCGGTCCGCTACGGACGTGACCCGCTCAAGGAGCTCGGCGTAGTCCTCGACGAGGGCCTGCCGGCCGGACGCGTCGTCGTCGGCGGCCTCGACCGCAAGGCCGCGGCCGAGACCGGTGCGCCGTTCGAGGTGGCCCGCCGGGGTGCCTTCGTGGGCCTCGACCGCGTGGGGCTGAACCACGACGGCGACAGCCTCACCGACGAGGAGCGTGCCTCGCTCGTGCTCGACCTCGCGGCCGAGGGCCACGCGGACCGGATCCTGCTCTCCTCCGATGCGATCGGCGTCGCCAAGGGCCACCCCGGCTCCGACGTGCCGTTCAGCCACATCCTGACCACCTTCATGCCCCTGCTCAGGGCGCGGGGCCTGGGCGAGGAGGACGCCGAGCGCATCCTCGTCGGCAACCCCCGCGAGCTCCTGGCCCTCTCGATTCCCAAGGCGGCGTGACATGTCCAAGGTCAACACGGTTCTGGGGACGATCCCCGCGGAAGAGCTCGGTCTCGTAGCGGTCCACGAGCACATCGGCTACGGCATGCCGGGGTCCGAGCTGGACAGCACCTGGTGGAAGACGCCGGAGCAGCGGTACGAGGAGACCGTGCCGAAGCTGCGGGCCTTCCACGAGTACGGCGGCGGCACCTTCGTCGACGCCACCGGCATCTGCAACGGCCGCGACGTCGACTACTACAGGTCCCTCTCGGCGAAGACGGGCGTGCACATCGTCGCCTGCACCGGGTTCGTCGGCGGCGACACGGCGCTGCCGCACTTCGCGAACGCGTCCGTGGACTACCTCATGCGCCAGTTCGTCCACGAGATCACGGTCGGCATCGGCAGCACCGGTGCCAAGGCCGGCGTCGTCAAGGTCGGCGTGAGCCGCGGCGGGCGGATGACGGACCTGGACAAGAAGATCTACCGCGCCGCGGCACGGGCCGCCGTCCAGACCGGGGTGCCGATCCTGACGCACCTCGCGATCGACGCGGAGCCCGCCATCGCCATCTTCCGCGAGGAGGGCCTGCCGCTGGACCGAGTCCTGTTCGGGCACGTCGACGACGGCGTCAACGCCGAGAAGACCCAGGACACCTGGATCGTCGAGCAGGGCGGCCGCCTCGGGTTCGACACGTTCGGCTATGAGACCGAGCTGCCCGACCCGCCCTTCTGGGCCCGCCCCCGGAGTCAGCGGCTCGAGCACTTCCTGCGCTTCGTCCAGGGCGGCCACGCCGGCCAGGTCCTCGCGTCCGCGGACGCCAACTGCAGCCCGCTGGGCTGGCCCGGAGTCAAGGGCCACACCGTGAACTACATCTTCGAGCAGCTCATCCCGGACCTGCGCGCGGCCGGCGTCGACGAGAGCACGATCACGCAGATCTTCGTCGAGAACCCCGCCAACTTCCTCACCATCAAGAACTGACGCTCCCGAAAGCGGGTATGACCATGAAAACCACCGACCTGAGAAACCTGAACATCGCCATCGTCGGCGCCGGGTATGCCGGGGCCGCCGCCGCCAAGGCCCTGAGCCTCCTCGGCGCCACGGTCAACGTCTACGAGCAGGCCGGCCAGACCCGCGAGGTCGGCGCCGGGATCGGGCTCCGCCCGAACACGATGGACCGCTTCCGCCAGTGGGGCATCCGCGATGCGATCGCCGCCGTGAGCTCTCCAAGCGACTACTTCGAGATCCTCACCGCCACCGGGGATCCGATCATGAAGGACTCGTGGCCCGAGATCGAGGTCTACGGCCCCACCCATCTCATCCACCGCGGCGACTTCATCGAGGCGCTCCTGGGCGTCCTGCCCGACGGCATGGTCCACCTCGGCCACAGGCTCGAGTCGATCGGGGACAGGGGCGCCACCTCGGTGCTCAGCTTCGCGAACGGCACGGTCGTCGAGGCGGACCTCGTCATCGGCGCCGACGGCATCCGCTCGGTGGTGCGCCAGCAGCTCTTCAGCGACAGGCCTCCGGTCTTCTCGGGCGAGCATGCCTACCGCGCCGTGATCCCCGCCGATGCCGCCCAGGGGCTCGCGGTCGACGACAACCTGCGGATGTACATCGGCCACGGCACCAAGGTCTACTTCCTGCCGCTGCGCCATCGCGGCCAGGTCTCGTTCGACATCACGGTCCTGAACCCGGACGGGACGTGGGCGCCGCAGGTCACGAAGGAGGACCTGCTGGCGACCGTGGAGGGCTTCGACCCGCGCATCGTGCAGATCACCCGGGACCTGGACATGGACACCGTGAACATCCGCGCCGTCTACGACATCGACCCCGTCGACGTCTGGCACTCGGACTCGGCGGTCCTCGTCGGAGACGCCGCCCACTCTATGCTCCACCACCAGGGCCAGGGCGCGAACTCGGCCATCCTGGACGCGGGCGCGCTCGCCGACGCCCTCGAGCAGGCCGATACGGTCAAGGAGGCCCTGGCCCTGTACCAGTCCGTCCGCAAGCCGGTCACGGACGAACTCCAGCGCATCTCGCGGCAGGGGTGGTCCGAGGGCGAGGTCAACGACGTGTTCCCCGGCCAGAAGCCCGCCTCGCAGCAGGCTGTGGCTGGGCGCTCCGTGCCCGAGCACGCTGAGGCCTGAGCGTCCATGCCGCTGCATCCCGAGATCGAGCGCGTCGTCGCGTCCCTCCCCGCCCCGCCGCCCGGCCCGATCGACCCTGCGGTGCTCCGCGCCGACGAGGAGTCCCGTGTCCCCGCCCCCGCTGACCGCCTTCCGCTCTTCGCGGTCGACGACGCGGTGGCCGTGACCGAGTCCGGCGACGTCCCCGTCCGCGTCTACACCCCTGCCGAGGCGGACTCCTACGGGCTGCTCGTCTACTTCCACGGGGGCGCGTTCTTCCTCGGCAGCCTCGACACCCACGACCACGTGGCGCGGGCGCTGGCGGCCGAGACCGGGTTCAAGGTCCTCTCCGTGGGCTACCGGCGCGCCCCCGAGCACCGCTTCCCCGCCGGGCTCGAGGACTGCTACGCCGCGGTCCGCTGGGCTGCCGGCCACGGCGGCGAGCTCGCGTGGGACGGCGAGCGGCTCGCCGTCGCGGGCGACAGCTCCGGCGGGACGTTCGCGGCCGCGGTGGCCGCGATGGCGCACGACGACGGGTTCGACAGGATCACCCACCAGGTCCTCTACTACCCGTCCCTGGACCTCGACTTCGACGAGGGCCGGTACGCCTCGCTGCGCGAGAACGCGACCGGCTACGGCCTCGAGACCGCAGGTCTGGCACCTTTCAACGCGTTCTACCTCGACAGCGGCGCCGATCCCGCGGACCCGCTCGTCTCCCCGATCAAGCGCGAGGACCTCACGGACCTTCCGCCGGCCCTCATCCTCACCGCCGAGTTCGACCCCCTGCGGGACGAGGGCGAGCTCTACGGCCAGCGACTCCGCGACGCCGGCGTGGACGCAACGGTGACCCGGTACGCGGGTGCCAACCACGGCTTCGTCGCCAACTTCGGCTGGCTCCCCGAGTACGCCGCGGCGTTCCGCGAGACGGCCGAGTTCCTGGCCGGTGCGGAGACCGGGGGCAACGATGACGGGAGCACCGATGAGTAGCGCCACCGTCCACCCGCTCGTCTCCCCGTGGGGCCGGTTCGGGCTCTACAGCTACTTCATCGACGCGCCCGAACCGGCCATCGTGGACACCGGCATCGCCTCCTCGCCCGCCGAGGGGATGGTGCCCGCCCTGGAGCGGCTGGGCCGCAGCATCGACGAGGTCCGCTGGATCTTCCTCACCCACGGGCACATCGACCATCTCGGCGGCGCGAAGGCCCTCTTCGACCTCACCGGCGGGCGGGCCCGGGTGGTGATCCACGAGGCGGACGCGCACATGCTCCGCTCCCGCGGCGGCCATGTCGAGGAGTACGCGAGCGGCCGGCAGCGGTATCTCAGGAACCCGGACGGCGTGGAGCAGCAGCGCAGCACCGCGGAGGCCGCGATCTCCGGAGAGATGGAGCCGACCGTCCTCGTGCGCGGCGGAGAGGCCCTCCCGCTGGGCGGGGACGTCACCGTCTCGGTCCACGCCGTGCCCGGCCACACGCCCGGCTCGGTGGCCTACCGGCTCGACGGGCAGAACGCGGTGTTCGTGGGCGACGCGGTCCAGATCCACGGCGCGGCCAACCGCTTCCCGGGCTATGCGGATCCGGACGCCTACCGCGCGAGCCTGCTGTACCTCCGGGACGAGGTGCGCCCCGAGCGCCTCTACCTCGGGCACCCGTACCGCGGGGCGGACGGCGAGCCGTACGGCGTCGAGCTCGACGCCGCGCAGGGCCGCCGGGCGCTCGAGGAGAGCCTCGCGCTCGAGGCGCGCATCCGTGCCGCCGTCGAACGCTACGCGGACGACGGCGTGGTCGCGACTGACTCCGTCTACTCGCCCTTCGAGCGGGTCGCCGCAGAGCTGGGGTACGACGGCGACCCCACCCTCGAACCGTCCCCATTCTTCACGACGCTGCACGGCTATCTGACACAGGAGCATGCCACCCATGGCTGAGTACGAGACCATCGATGCGGGCGGGGCGACGATCGCCGTCCGCAAGCACCTGCGCGCCCCGATGCGGGACGGCGTCGAGCTCGCCCTCGACGTCTACCATGGCACGGACGGCGCGCCCCGCCCGGCGCTCGTGGCCCTGAGCCCGTACGGCAAGGAGCTCCAGGCCCTCGCCCTGACCATGCCGCCGCAGCGCCGGCCCAGCCCCATGTGGGACGGCTGCATCGAGGCCGGGGACATCGCCCGCGTCGTCGGCGAGGGCTACGCCCACGTGATCGGGGACCTGCGCGGCTCCGGCGATTCGGGCGGCGAGCACATCGGCAACTACAACGCCGGCGGCGTCCCGCTGGGCCAGGACGCCTACGACGTCATCGAGTGGGTCGCGGCCCAGCCGTGGTGCGACGGCAACGTGGGCATGATCGGCATCTCGTACTTCGGCTCGATGCAGATCCTCGCCGCGGCCGAGCGGCCCCCGCACCTGAAGGCCATCTTCGTCTCCGGCGGCCACTACGACTTCTACGAGACGACCTACCACGGCGGCATCATGTGGTTCATGCCCCGGGCCGCCCGCGAAGGCCGCGGCGGCGACTCGGGCTGGGCGTTCACCGACCGGGTGAAGTCCCGCATGCTTCAGACGCACACCCCCGAGGAGCTCGAGAAGCTCGTCGCCGAGCGGCTCGCGGACCCGGACGTGGCCGCGTGGCCGAACCTGGTCCACACGCTGCACTACCCGAAGAACCACGAGGCCTGGTTCGACATCGTCATGAACGAGCTCGACGGCGAGTGGTACGAGGAGCGCAACCCGGTCAACCTCGCCGCGGACATCGACATCCCGGTCTACCTGCAGCTCGACCAGGGCCGCGGCTGGACGCTGGACGGGACGATCGAGCTGTTCAACACGCTCAAGGGCCCGAAGAAGCTGGACATCGGCCCGTACCCGCCGATGCAGTCGCGCCCCTTCATCGAGGAGCACGAGAAGATGTTCCGCTGGTACGAGTACTGGATCAAGGGCATCGACAACGGCATCATGGAAGAGCCCGAGGTCTCGGTGTTCGTCGAGGGCTCCCGCGAGCGCGCCACCGGGGCCCAGTGGCCCCCGAAGGAGACCGAGTACCGCCCGCTCTACCTGCGCCCGCGCCGCAGGCTCTCGCCCGAGCCCGAGCCCCTGGGGCCGGCACACGCCGCCCCGGACGGGTTCTACCAGGCCCCGCTCACCGTCACCGACAAGGTCGAGATCCTCTCCTGGACCACGGAGCCCTTCGAGGAGCCCACCGAGATGATGGGCACCGGCGCCGCGCACCTGTTCGCCGAGATCGACCAGGACGACACCAACCTCATCCTGCGCCTGTGGGACACGGCGCCCAACGGCAAGCGCCAGCTCATCACGACCGGCTACCTCAAGGCCTCCCACCGCGAGCTGGACGGGCGCACCACCGAGGGCAATCCGTACCACCCGCACACCCGGGCCGTCCCCGTGGAACCCGGGAAGATCGAGGAGTACGTGGTCCGCCTGTACCCGTTCGCGAGCACGTTCCTGCCCGGTCACCGGCTCGCGGTGGAGCTTTCCAACGACGAGCCGCTCGTGGACGAGCACAACTCGCTCCTGCCCCCCGACGCCTTCCACCTGCCCGTGGGCCGCCCGGTCACCCACAAGGTCTACCGTGACGCCACCCACCCCTCGCGGCTGGTCCTGCCCTACACGACACGGGGCTAGCTCACAATTCCCAGCCGATCCACAGGCTCTCGGCCCTAGTCAGCCGCGGGCGGCGGTGCGGAAAATGTGAGGGTGCGTCGGGCTGCGGCGACGCACCGACTGATTGGGGAGTCTGATGGCCCGTGGCCTCTGTGCATCATTGACCCGCCTGCGCGCCCGGATGGGCGTCGGCATCGCGGCTGCAGCAGCCGTCCTCGTCTTCAGCGCCGCTCCGGCGCTGGCGGACGACGTCTTTCCAGGACCGATCACCGCCGACCCGAGCGCCGTCGTGCCGTTCTACAGGACGGCGGTCGGGTCGCTCGCGGCGGGCCACGTCTCGCCGGTGCTCGTCGCCCAGGCGAACCTGCAGCGGCCCGCGGAGGGGAAGCTCTACGCCCCGCTGACCACGCTCACGCCCACCTCCGGGTTCGGGTACCGGGTCAGCCCCCTCAACGGGCAGCCGGGGGAGTTCCACTGGGGCCAGGACTTCGCGGCCCCCTGCGGCACCCCCGTCTACGCGGCCGATTCGGGCGTGGTCCGCGCCGCCGGCTGGCACCCCTGGGGCGGCGGGAACCGGGTCGAGATCGACCACGGCGACGGGCTCGTCACCACCTACAACCACATGCTCGGCGCCGCCGTGAAGACCGGCGAATCGGTCGAGGTGGGCCAGGTGATCGGGCTCGTCGGCGAGACCGGGTCGGCGATTGGATGCCACCTGCACTTCGAGACCATCAAGGACGGCAAGTACGTCGACCCGATGAGCTTCACCCTGATCCCGCTCGCGCAGCATGGCACCCTCGGACCTGTCCAGGTCACCGACTACACGCCGAAGGACGGCAAGTCGACCAACGAGCGGCAGAACTGGGCCATCCCGGTCCTCACCGGGGAGCCGGCACCGGGCGAGAGCATCGCCCCCGCACCGACAGCGCCGACCCCGCCGCCGCTCAAGGACCCGACGCCGGCCGGTCCGCCGGCTGCCCCGCCGAGCACGGCCACGGTGCCGCCCGCTGGCGGTTCGCAGCCCAGCACGGCCAGCCCGGCGCCGTCGCCCGCTCCGAGCAGGACGCCCGCTCCCACGACGGGTCCGACCCCGACGCCCACCACGGCCCCGACCACGCCGGCCCCGACCACCCCGCCGCCGACGTCGAGCCCCACCTCGAGCTCGACGCCGACCCCGACGCCCACAGCCAGCACCGCGACGTCGGCGCCGGCGATGACGGCGACGGCGGTCCCCACCTGCACCGCCACGCCCACGCCGACCGCGACCCCGACGGCCACCCTGACGCCGACGCCCACCGCCACCGTGTCGGTGGCCTGCTGACGGGGGAGCCTAGACTGGGCCGGTGAGCCTGCATGAGATTGCCCTGACCCTCAACGACGGCACCGAGACCACGTTCGGCGCGTTCGCGCAGCGCGCCGTCCTCGTGGTGAACGTCGCCTCCAAGTGCGGGTACACCCGCCAGTACGACGGCCTCGAGGCCCTCTACCGCGAGTTCAAGGACCGCGGCCTCGTGGTCCTCGGGGTCCCGTGCAACCAGTTCGCCGGCCAGGAGCCCGGAACGGACGAGGAGATCGAGGAGTTCTGCCGGGTCAACTTCGGCGTCAGCTTCCCGCTCGCCGCCAAGGCCGATGTCCTGGGCAAGAACCAGCACCCGCTCTACGCGGCGCTCACCCAGTACCCGGCCGGCGACGACCTCGGGGAGAAGGTCAAGTGGAACTTCGAGAAGTTCCTCGCGAATCCCGAGGGCGAGGTCGTGGGCCGGTTCCGGTCCTCGGTCGAGCCGGACTCCGCCGAGCTCCGCGACGCGATCGAGGCGGCCCTCCCCGCCGAGGTCCCGGCCCGCTGACGCGGTGACGTCGGCGTCCCACGCGGTGACGTCGCGGGGGCGTCAGTCGGCGAGGGCCAGCGCGTCCCGCCACCGCAGCAGGAAGGCGAGGCCGGCGTCGTCGTGGATCACCTCCGGGTCGAGGCCGAGGGAGGCGGACGTGAGGATCCGGTACGGCTTCTCCGGCACGCCGTCCGCGGGGCGGACGTCGACGTGGGCCACGACGTGGTCGTTGTGGTGCAGCCAGTCCGCCATCGCGTAGTCGGTGCGCGAATCGCCCATCGTGTACCACGCCTCGGGCACGATCCCGTCGCGCCGCAGCCGCTCGCAGGCGCGCGCCGCACCGAGGTCCTTGCCGAGGCGCACGGACTCGATGTCGGTGGAGATGATCGTGGGGTCCACCCGGTAGTCCACCGAGTCGTCGCTGCCGGGGACGTGGTGGTCCAGGCGGGTGGCGCCCAGCCCGTGGCGCGCCATGAGGCCCATGGCATCGGCGTCGAAGCGCTCCTGCTCCGCCCGGTAGTCGGCGTTGGAGACGTCCACGCGCTGCTCCACCGAGACCATGGCGCGCTTCGTCTCGTCGAAGAACATGTGGCCGCTGTAGCTCGCGGCCACCAGCCCGCGGACGTCGTCGGCGAAGGCGGAGGGGACGGCCAGGCCGTGGTCCACGTGCACCGTGCCCGCGCCGCGGGCGGTGAACGAGAACCAGGTGGCGCCCTTCTCGCACACGGCGTGCACCATGAGGTCCTCGGGCATGCCTGCGGCCACCATGGGGTCCATGACCTGCTCCCGGATGAAGGCGTCCGAACGGCCCGTGTTGAAGACGATCGGGATCCCGGCCGCGCCGAGTTCGTTCAGCAGGGCGATGATCTCGGGCTTCACGGTGCGGGTCACCGGGCTCGCGATCGGGCCGTCCACGTCGAGCAGCAGGGCAAAGGGCGGTGCGGTCTCCATGCGCCCCATTCTTCCATTGGGGGCGGCCGCCGGAGCGCGATAACCGTTTGGCCACAATGCCCCCGGGACACTCCGGGGCGCTGCCGTGCCGATGCCCGCGCCCCTAGGCTGGAGCCGTGATTTTCAAAGCGGTGGGCGAGGGGCGCCCGTACCCGGACCATGGCTACAACACGCCCAAGGACTGGGCCGCCCTGCCGCCCCGCCCGGTGCGTCTGGACGAGCTCGTGACCACCAAGCGCACGCTCGACCTGGAGGCGCTGCTCGCCGAGGATTCGACGTTCTTCGGGGACCTGTTCCCGCACGTGGTGCAGTACAGAGGCGTGCTCTACCTCGAGGACGGCCTCCACCGGGCGGTCCGCACGGCGCTCCACCA
Source organism: Sinomonas sp. RB5 (assembly GCF_054063535.1). Classification (NCBI taxonomy): domain Bacteria; kingdom Bacillati; phylum Actinomycetota; class Actinomycetes; order Micrococcales; family Micrococcaceae; genus Sinomonas; species Sinomonas sp. RB5. Next base: position 40,405 of record NZ_JBSSGJ010000013.1, on the reverse strand, counting down.
GCGCACCGCGATCCACGCCCGCATCCTGGACCTCGACGCGTGAGGCCACCGTGTCCCGCCGCCCCCAGGACCTGAGCCAGTACCACGGACACCACGTGGTGAACGGCACTGAGCTGCGCACCCAGTTCGAGGAGGAGCCCGACCCGAGCGAGCGGGCCAGCCGCAAGTGGCGCAGGATCCGCCACGGCATCGCCATCACCCTTCTTGTGGGGATCGTAGTCGCCGGAGCCGGCATGGCCTGGGCGGTCCTCTCCGGGCGCCTCGCCCTCCCGCAGCCGGCGTCCCAGCCCACGGTGGCCACCTGCCCCGCCGGGAAGTACGACTACCTGCCGCCCGCCAAGGTCGCGGTCAACGTGCTCAACGCGGCCGGCAAGGACGGCCTCGCCGCCCAGATCGCCGGGGAGCTCAAGGCGCGGGCCTTCGCGGTGAAGACCGTGGGCAACGATCGCCTCGCCGTCGCCGCCCCCGCGGTGGTGCGCGGCGGCTTCGCGGGGGAGGCCGCCGCGTTCACGCTCCAGCGCAACGTGCCCGGCAGCATCTACGTCCGCGACGGCCGGGCCGACGCCAGCGTGGACCTCGTCCTCGGCCCGTCGTTCAAGGCCCTCACGGCCCCTGGACTCGTCGACCAGACGCCTGGGCCGATCGTGTGCACCCTGCCGACTGGGACTGCGGGCGCCGGCGGCTGAGCGCGGCCGGCGAGCACCGCTGTGGAGCGCTGCCGTCGAACGCTGCCGGGGGCCGCGGCTCAGCGGCGCACGGGCCTGCCCTGGGAGTCGAACCGGGCGCCCACTCCGAGCTGGATGAAGCGGACGGTGGCCTCCGTGCGGCGGTCCGCGTCGTCGTCGTGCGCCTCGTCCTCGCCCCGACCCCTGTCGGCGCTCGCCGTCAGCGAGCCGTGCACCAGCCCCACGAGCTCGTCGACGTCGGCCTCGGGCAGGTACCCCTGCGCCATCGCGTCGCGGAGGATCTGGGTGAGGAGCGCGTTGAGCTCGCCGACGTGGTCCCCGAGCTTGGCGAAGGACAACGGCGAGAGCACCGCGCGCATGGCCGGTCCGGGAGGGAGGTGCCGGCGGGACAGGTCCTCGACCTGCGCACGGATGTACACCGCGAGGCGGTCGATGGGATTCTCGAGCCCCGACAGCTTCGCCTTGAGGTCGCCGAGGAACCTGCCGGTCTCGTCGAGGGCGTACCCGATCAGCAGCTCCTCCATGTCCGCGTAGTAGTTGTACACGGCGGTGCGCCCGACGCCGGCCTGCCGGGCGACGTCGGTCATCGTCAGGCCGGGCAGCCCGCGGATGAACAGGAGCTGGCCGAACGCGTCGAGGATCCGGCGCTGCGTGAGCGCTCGCTGGGCTGCGTTCGACTCGGCCTGGATGCGGGGCATGCCATCATTTTAGGTCGATGTGTCAGTAAAACCTCAGAGGCTTACGGCCCGCCGTTCCGTGGCGGCCGCCGCCGCGTGGTCAGGTCTGGTTGCTGAAGGCGGCGTCGAAGGAGGCGGTGGCGGGGGCGAAGTCGAACTTCTTCAGGGCGGCGAGGGCCTCGGGGGCCCCGACGAGGCGGTCCATGCCGGCGTCCTCCCATTCGATGCTGATGGGCCCGTCGTAGCCGATGGCGGTCAGGGCCCGGAAGCAGTCCTCCCAAGGGACGTCGCCGCGGCCGGCGGAGACGAAGTCCCAGCCGCGGCGGGGGTCGCCCCAGGGCAGGTGGGAGGAGAGGATGCCGGCGCGGCCGTTGCCCATGCGCATCCGGGTGTCCTTGCAGTCCACGTGGTAGATCCGCTCGGCGAAGTCGGTGATGAACGCAACGGGGTCCAGGCCCTGCCACATCATGTGGGAGGGGTCCCAGTTCAGGCCGAACGCGGGCCGGTGGCCGATGGCCTCGAGGGCGCGCTGGGTGGAGACGTAGTCGTAGGCGATCTCGGAGGGGTGGACCTCGTGGGCGAACCGGACCCCGCACTCGTCGAAGACGTCCAGGATGGGGTTCCACCGGTCGGCGAAGTCCTGGTAGCCGGCGTCGATGACGGTGGCGGGCACGGGCGGGAACATGGCCACGTACTGCCAGATGCCCGAGCCGGTGAATCCGACCACGGTCTTCACGCCGAGGGCGCGGGCGAGGCGGGCGGTGTCCTTGAGGTCCTCGGCGGCCCGTCGCCGCACGCCCTCGGGGTCGCCGTCGCCCCACACCCGGGACCCGACGATTCCCTGGTGGCGGAAGTCGATCGGGTCGTCGCACACGGCCTGGCCCTTGAGGTGGTTGGAGATCGCGTAGAGCTGCAGGCCGTGGCGTTCGAGGATGCCGAGGCGTTCGTCGATGTAGGCCTGATCGTCCCAGCGGGCGGCGTCGAGGTGTTCGCCGGAGACGGCGATCTCGAGGCCGTCGTAGCCCCAGCCGGCCGCGAGCTCGGCGACCTCCTCGAGCTTGAGGTCGGCCCACTGGCCGGTGAACAGGGTGAAGGGGCGGGGCATGGTCACTCTCCTGGGCGGGTCAGAGGTGGACGGGTCAGAGGTGCACGGTGGCGGACTTGGCGGCGGCGGATTCCTCGATGGCGGCGAGGACGCGCTGGACCTGCAGGCCGTCCTCGAACGAGGGCGTGGGGGCGGCCCCGTCCCGGATGGCGGCCAGGAAGTCGCGCGCCTGGTGGGTGAAGGCGTGCTCCCAGCCGATCATGTGGCCCTGGGGCCACCAGGCGGCCATGTAGGGGTGGCCGGGCTCGGTGACCACGATCCGCCGGAAGCCGGCCTCCTCGGGCGGGGCCGTGGCGTCGAGGAACTCGAGCTCGCCGGGGCGTTCGAGGTCGAACGCGAGCGCCCCGTCCGAGCCGTACACCTCGATCCGCAGGGAGTTCTTCTTGCCGGTCGCGATCCGGGAGACCTCGATCGAGGCGATGGCCCCGGAGGCGAGGGACAGCGTGGCCCAGGCGGCGTCGTCGACCGTGACGTCCTCGGGGCCGTCCGGGCCGGGGCGGCGCCCCACGAACGTGTGCAGCCGGCCGGAGGCCTCGGTGACGGTGTCGTCCAGGAGGTACTGGACCTGGTCGATCGCGTGGGAGGCGATGTCGCCGAGCGCGCCGGACCCGGCGGTCTCCTTCCGCAGCCGCCACGTCATGGGCGCGACCGCGTCGGCGAGCCAGTCCTGCAGGTAGGAGGCGCGCACCTGGCGGACGGTGCCGAGGCGCCCGGCCGCGATGAGCTGCCTCGCATACGCCAGGGCGGGGACGCGCCGGTAGGTGAAGCCGACCATCGAGGCGATGCCGCGCCGGCGGGCCGCGGCCGCGGCCTCGGCCATCCGCTCGGCCTCGGCCAGCGTGTTGGCCAGCGGCTTCTCCACGAGGACGTGCTTGCCGGCCTCGAGCGCGGCGACGGCGATCTCGGCGTGCAGCCAGCCGGGGGCGCAGATGTCCACGATGTGCACATCGTCCCGGGCGATCACCTCCCGCCAGTCCGTCGCGGACTCGGCCCACCCGTACTTCGCGGCCGCCTCGGCGACCTCCTCGGCGTGCCGGCCCACGAGGACCTTCTGCTCGATGCCGGGGACGTCGAAGAACGCCGAGACGTTGCGCCACGCGTGCGAGTGGGCCCGGCCCATGAACGCGTACCCGATCGCCGCGACGCCGAGCGGCTGCACCGCTTCCTGCCCTGCGGGGGCGGCGCCGGGGCTCATGCTCGCACCCCGTCGAGGGTGGCATCGGTGGGGGCCCAGTCCTCGGGCAGCGGGGCGGACGACGGCGCGCTGCTCGCCACCGGGACGAACGCGCCGGAGTCGATCGATTCCGAGACCGAGACCATGGTGTCGAGCACGTGGTAGGCCAGCTGCCCGGTGGCGCGGTGGGGCTGGCCGCCACGGATCGAGCGGGCCATGTCCAGCACGCCCATGCCGCGGCCGTTGGCCGGGCCCGTGGTGGGGATCGCGGTCCAGTCCGTCTCGCCGACGCGGCAGATCTGCAGCTCGCCGTCGAAGTAGTTCGGGTCCGGCAGCGACAGCGTCGCCTCGGTCCCGGTGATCTCCACGAAGCCCATCCGGGTCCGGGGGGACTCGAAGCTGAAGATGCTGTGGGAGGACGCGCCCGATTCGAACTGGGCCAGGGCGCTCACGTGCGTGGGGACCTCCACGGTGAACTCCTCGCCCGCCTTCGGGCCCGAGCCGATCACACGGGTCGCGTGGGCCTTCGAGCCCACGGCGGCGACCCGGCGCACGCTGCCGAACGTCTGGACGAGGGCGGTGAGGTAGTACGGGCCCATGTCGAACAGCGGGCCGGCGCCGGGCTGGAACAGGAACGCGGGGTTCGGGTGCCAGGACTCCGGGCCCGGGGTCTGGAAGACAGTCTGGGCGGTGAGCGGGACGCCGATGTCGCCGCGCTCGATCACGCGCCGGGCGGTCTGCAGGCCGGCGCCGAGGAAGGTGTCCGGGGCGCACCCGAGCCGCAGCCCGGCGTCGTCCGCCTCCTTCAGCAGCCCCAGCCCGCTCTCCCGGTCGAGCGAGAACGGCTTCTCCGTCCAGACATGCTTGCCCGCCCGGACGGCGGCGGTGGCGACCTCGACGTGCGCGGCCGGGATCGTGAGGTTGACGACGATCTCCACGTCCGGGTGGTCCAGCGCGAGCTCGGGGGCGCCGTGCTCGGCGATCCCGTACTCCTCGGCCCGGGCCCTGGCCGCCTCCGGGAAGAGGTCGGCGATGACGCGCACCTCCACGTCCGGGAACGCAGTGAGGTTGTCCAGGTACTGCTTGGAGATGACGCCCGCGCCGATGACGGCGACGCCGACCGGTCCGCGGCTCACTTCGCGGCCCCCGACGTGGCCCCGGCGGACGACGGCGCGCCGGCCTCGAGGTAGCGCAGGGACGCCGCGACGCCCTCGAAGATGTCCCCGGCGTAGTCGTCGAACTCGACGACGCCGACCTCGAGGTCCTTCGCGGCGGCGATCACGCCCCAGATGTCGACCTTGCCCTGGCCCGCCGGGAGCTGGGCCTTCTTGTCGTGGTCCACGGGGCCGTCCTTGAGGTGGATCGCGACCACGCGGTCGCCCAGGCGCGCCAGGAGCGCGGCGGGGTCCGCCCCGCCGACGGCGGCCCAGTAGGTGTCGACCTCGAGGACGAGCCCGGGGTCGAGGAGGCCGGCGAAGAACTCCAGCGCCGTGGTGCCCCCGACCGTGGAGGAGATCTCCCAGTCGTGGTTGTGGTAGCCCACGCGGATGCCGTGCTCGGCGCCCTTCTTGGCGGCGGCATTGAGCCTGGCCGCCGTGTCGCGGATGGTCGCCTCGTCCTGCCAGTGCTCGGCGGGGAGGTAGGGGTCGATCACCGTGCCGACGCCCAGCCGCTTGGCCGCGGCGAAGATCTCGTCCTGGTCGGCGGACAGCAGCGGCGCGTGCGCCGTCGGAGCGGTGATGCCGTGCTCGGCGAACGCGGCGGCGAGCTCCTCGGCCCGGGCGGCGAAGTTGTAGGGCTCCACCTGGGTGTAGCCGATCTCGGCCAGCCGGGCGATCGTGCCCGGAAGGTCCGCCTCGATCGCGTCGCGGACGGAATACAGCTGCACGGAATACGTCATGGGGACAGTGTCCTCTCGGAAGTCGTGGGTGGGGAGGGCAGGGAGGGGGCGCGTCAGCGGCCGGCGAGCGAGCCGCCGATGCCGCCCACGCTGAAGTACTTGTTGAGCGCGGCGAAGACGATGATCGGCGGCAGCATCATGACCACGGCGAGGGCCATGACGCCGCCCCAGTCGGTCTGGTTCTGCTGGAAGAACGACTGCACGCCCATGGGGAGCGTGAAGATCTCGTTCGAGCGCAGGAACACGATCGCCACGAGGTAGTCGTTCCAGGCCAGGAGGAAGGCGAAGATCGCGGTCGAGAGCACGCCCGGGAGGCTGTTGCGCAGCACGATCTTCCTGAAGGAGCCGAAGACCGAGCACCCGTCGATCCACGAGGCCTCCTCGAGGCTGGCCGGGATCGAGTCGAAGTAGGCGGCCATCATCCACGTCGCCACCGTCATGGTCGAGGCGACGTAGACGATCGTGAGGCCCAGGAGGTTGTCCACGAGGCCCATCGTCGCGAAGAGGATGAAGAGCGGGACCACCGAGGTGATGATCGGCAGCGACTGCATGACGAACAGCAGCAGGGAGTACCCGGCCACGGCCCGGCTGCGTCCCCGGGAGAGCACGTACCCGGCCGGCGCGGCGACCGCGACGGAGACGAGGACGGTGGAGAGGGTCACGACCAGGCTGTTCTTGAGCCAGGTGGAGGCCAGGGTCTCCTCGAACACGTTCGTGAAGTTCTCGAACGTGATCCCGGTGGAGCTGCTCGTCGACGAAGGACTGAACGCGAGGACCAGCACGACGAGGATCGGGATGAGGACCACGGCGGTGATCGCGAGGATGAGCGCGAAGCGCCACCAGCGTCCCCGCAGCTCGGCCTCCGAGACGGTGCGGCGCTTCCGGGAGGGGCGGGCGCCGGTCCCGTCGGAGTCCACTCCGCCTGCTGCGGGGCCCGTGTGCGTGTGCAGGACCGTGCTCATTCGACGCTCGACTTTCGGATCTGGCGGTAGAGGAGGGCTGAGACCACCACGAGGGTCATGGTCATGAGGAAGGCGATGGCCACGCCGGTCCCGGTCTGGAAGTCCTGGAACACCGTGCGGTAGGCGAGCACCACGAGGGAGGTCGTCGCATCGACCGGTCCGCCGCCTGTGAGGAGGTAGATCGTGGGGAAGTCGTTGACGCAGAAGATCGTCATGAGGATCCACGAGATGTAGGTGGACCGCGCGATGAGGGGCAGCGTGATGCCGGTGAACTGCTGCCAGCGCGTGGCCCCGTCCATGCTGGCCGCCTCGTAGACGGTGTTGTCCACGGAGGCCAGCGCGGAGCTCGTCATCATCATCATGAACGGGAAGCTGACCCAGACCTTGAACAGGCACACCATGATGGCGGCGAGCGTCGGGTCGGCCAGGAAGTAGGGCGCGCCGAGCCCGAGCGTCCGGAAGATCGTGGGGACCGGGCTCGTGGGGGTCGCCACGAGCCAGTTCCAGGCTGTCGAGGAGACGACGATCGGCACGACCCAGGGCAGCAGGAGCAGGACCTTGAACGTCCCGCCCGCGGGGATGCGGGTGCGCAGGAGCAGGGCTAGCCCCATGCCCACGAGCCACGAGCCGAACACGCCGACCAGGGTGAAGACGAGGGTGAACTCGGTGGCCTTCCAGAACTTCGGCGAGTTCAGCACGGCCGCGAAGTTGTCGAGCCCCACGAACTGCCCGGTCTCGATGAGGGAGCCGTTGTGCGTGGCCTGGATCGCGGCGTACACGAGGGGGTAGCCGTGGATGAGGACGAGCAGGATGACCGAGGGCAGCAGGAGCCAGAAGAAGGTCCTCTTCGCCTGGCTGCTGAGCCTGCTCCTGCGCTGGGGTTCGGCCGCGCGACCGGGGCCGCCCGGGCCCAGGCCCCTGCGGGCCCGGGCGATGCCGGCTGTCGTTGTCATGGTGGGTACCCCGGGTCAGGACTTGATGACCGACTGCAGGCTGCTCTGGAACGTCTGCAGCGCCGTCTTGGCGTCCGTCTGGCCGCTGAGCACCGTCTGCGTGAACTGGTTCAGCGCCTGGCCGCCGTCCAGCGCGGCGAGGTTGGCGTTGAGGGCGGAGCCCTGGGCCGCGAACGTCTTGGCGATGGGCTGCCAGTCCTTGACGATCTTGACGTTGTTGGGATCGTTGGCAAACTCCGGGATCTGGGTGATCGACTTGAAGACCGGCAGCGAGTTCATGAGCTTCTGCTGCCAGAGGTCCTTGAGCTGGCCGAGGTAGTTGACGAGGAAGGCCTCCGAGGATGCCTGGGACGGGGTGTTCTTGTACATCATGATGTTGTTCGGGAACACGATCGTCGCCTTGTCGCCATGCGGCCCGGCGATGGGATCGGCCACCATGATGTCGCCCGAGGTGTCGCCCACGCGCTGCGGAACGCCGACCTGGAAGAGCCCGAACCCGGCCTTCTTGTCCTTCCACTGCGCGGACATGTTGTCCGTCGTGTAGCCCAGGCAGGCGGGGTCGATGATGCCATTGGAGCGCAGTTCGAGGAGGAACTCGACGGCCTCGACGTTGCGGTCGTTCATGAGGTCGAGCTGGCCGTCCTTGGACCAGACGCCGCCGCCGTTGTTGACCATCATCATGATCATCGAGTGGTTGCCGTAGTTGTTGCCGGCTCCGGCGCCGGTCATGAACCCGAAGGCCCCGATCTTCTTGAGGGCCTTGCCCGCCTCGAGCAGCGTGGCCCAGTCCTTCGGCAGCCCCACGCCCGCCTGGTCGAAGAGCGACTTGCGGTACCAGAAGACGCGCATGTCCAGCTGCCACGGGACGGCGACATACCCGTTGGCGGACTTGAAGGGGTCGAGGACGCCGGGCAGGAGGTCGTCGTACATCCCGTTCTTCTTCATCGCGTCGACCACGCCGTCGGCGTGGGCGATCTGGCCCTGCTGGTCGAACTGGAAGGCCTGGAAGCCGCCGCCGGTCGAGACGGCGGGGCCGGTCTTGGACGCGATCGCCGAGGAGAAGGTCTGGTAGAAGTTGTTCCACTGGATGATCTGGTAGCTCGCCTTGAGGTTGCCGGACGCCGGCTTGTAGCCCTCGACGAGCTTCTTGGCCGCCTCGTTGTAGGCGGGGGTGCCCCACGGCATGTCCCAGAACTTGATCTCCCCGTTGCCGCCGCCGGAGGCGGACCCGCCGCCGCACGCCGCGAGCGCGGGTACGGCCGCGGCCGCGGCGGCGAGGCCGAGGAAGCCCCTGCGGGAGAACGTGGTGCTGGATGCGGTCATGATGAGCCCTTCGTCGTTGAGGTACTGGAACGGGTTGTTGTCGAAGCGGATTTCAGGTGTGGGTTCCGCCGTCCGCGCGGGGCGGGACGAGCGGGGCCGTGCGATGGAACTCGGCGACGTCCCCGGAGGCTGGGCCCCCGGCGGCAATCGCGATGGCGCGCCGCCAGCTCGCGCGGCGGGACGTCTCCCAGCGGGTCGGCAGGAGCCGCTCGCCGTCCGGGCCGACGATCCTGACCTCCGCGGGCGCGGCCGTGGCGGCGGACGGCACGTGGGCCGTGAGACCGCCGTCCTCGGTCAGGAGGCGCAGTGTCAGGGCGGCGGGGCCGGCGGCGCTGACCACGAGGGCGAGCGCGAGCGGCGCACCGCTCGCGAGGTGCCCTGCGCAGTGCTGGCCCGCGGGGCCGGAGACGAGCGTCTCGACGGGGCCGAACGCGCCGAAGACCCGTCCGCAGGCCGTGAGCGCGTCGAGGAGCGCCGCGTCCACGAGGCCCGCGTCCGGCACGGTCACCCGGCACTCGGCCAGCACGGCCCGCCCGCGCAGCGCCGCGGCAGCCCCGGCGGCGGCGAGCACCCCCGGATTCGAGGCGAAGCCCCAGGCCACCACGATGCGGCCGGCAGCGTCGTCGGGGAGGTGCCCGCCGTCGTCGTGCGCCATGGGCGGACCGACGACGGCGGCGAGGGCACCGGCGGCGAGGGCCTCGCCGGCGCGCCGCTCCCACCCCGCGGATCCGTCCACCGCGGCGATCTGCGGCGCCCCGCCCGTGGGGGCGAGGGAGAGCGGCAGGGACGCGGCGATCTCCGCGAGGCCGTGCCCGGAGGCGGTGGCGACCGTGAAGCGGGGGTGCGTGCTCATGCGGCGGCCTCCAGGACGTGGGCGCGCGCGCCGTCGACGATCGCGAGGGCGAAGCGGAGGTCGTCGATGAGGTCGGAGGCCGCCGGGGCGCGCTCCGTTCCCGCCACGATCCCGGCGATCCGCCGCCATTCGCCCTCGTAGCCGTTGTGGTCGAACGGGCCGGCGACCGCTGTGCGCCCTCCGGCCGTGAGCGCGGCGACCGCGGAGCCGGCCTGGACATAGGAGGGTGTGAACGTGACCTTCAGCGCGGAGTCGGGGCCGATGGCCTCGAAGGTCCAGTCCGGCTTCCAGGCCGCGGGCGCGGCGGACGACATCCGGGCGGTGAGCTCGACCGTGCGGCCCCCGGCGCGCACGAGGACCACGTAGCCGAAGGGCCGCACCGCCTCGGCGCGCAGGACCTCGAGGTCGGAGAAGTCCGGCACGAAGCGGCGCACGAGGGGCAGGTCGTGGATCGCGAGGCCCAGGATGCCGCCCTCGAGCATGGCGGCCACCACCGCGGGGTCCTCGAGGTCCTGCTCGGCAGGCGCCGGGCGGGCGATCACCTCGGTCGCGAAGTCCTCGAACCGCGCGTTCGGCGGCAGCACGATCGAGGACCGCAGGGTGTGCGCGTCCAGGAGCAGGCTGCCCGCGGCCTCCTCGGCCGCCAGCCACCCCGGATCGAACGTGTGCATCGCGCCGACGAGGATCGGGACACCGGTCTGGGCGGAGACGGCGGCGATCTCGGCGGCCTCCTCGGCCGAGACGGCGAACGGCTTCTCGCACAGGACGGCCTTCTTGCCTGCACGGCAGGCCGCGATGACCTGGGCGGCGTGGAACTGGTGCGGGCTGCAGATCGCGACCACGTCCACCGCCGGGTCGTCGAGGAGCGCCTCCATCGACGCCGAGGGGATGGCCCCCACGCGGGCGGCCACGGCCGAGGCCACGGCGGCGTCCACGTCCATGACATGGGCTACGTGGAAGGTCCCGCCCAGCCGGGCGAGGCTCGGGAGGTGGATGGCCTGGGTGACCGGGCCCGCTCCGAGGAAGCCGACGCCGATCGTGCCGGCTTCGGCGTCCGCTGCGGGCTGTGGCATCCGGGGCTCCTGAGGGTCGGGGCGGCCTCTGTGACCTGCCTCACTCGGAGCCTAGGAGCACTTATGACGGACGTCAAGCAAAAGTCTCACTCTTGTCGGCACTCTTTGGTCTGGATGACATCCAGAAGGGGGCGTGCTATCACTGAGGCATGACGTCGCCATCCAGCGCACCGCCCGCGGCCCCCGAGGCCGGCGGAGGCCTCGGCCGCGCCGGCGACCTGTTCCAGCTCCTGCGCGACGGCCGTCCGTGGACCCGGGCCGAGCTCGCCATGACCACGGGCCTCGCCCGGTCGACCGTGGCGGGCAAGGTGGACCTCCTGCTGAACTCCGGCCTCGTCGTGTCCGTCGGCGAGGCGCTCTCGAGCGGCGGCCGGCCGCCGTCGCGCTTCGCGTTCCACCCGCAGGCGCGGACCGTGCTCGCGGTCGACGTCGGCGCGAGCCACGTGCGCGTGGCCCTCACCGACCTCAACGGCGAGGTGCTCGCCGAGCGCTGCGCCCAGAGGCCCGTCGCGGAGGGGCCCGAGGCCGTGCTCGGCTACGTGGTCGACTCCGCCCGGAAGCTCCTGGCCGACAGCAAACGGCCGCAGTCGCTGCTCGCCGGCGTGGGGATCGGCCTGCCAGGCCCCGTCGAGCACGCGACCGGGCGCCCCGTGAAGCCGCCCATCATGCCCGGCTGGGACGGATTCGACGTGGTCGGGTTCGTCCAGCGCTCGCTGCCCGTGCCGGTCCTCGTCGACAACGACGTGAACATCATGGCCCTCGGCGAGCGGGCCGCGTTCTGGCCCGGCGTGGACGACCTGCTCTTCATCAAGGTCGCCACCGGCATCGGGTCCGGGATCATCTCGAGCGGCCAGCTCCAGCGCGGCGCCGACGGCACCGCGGGCGACCTCGGCCACGTGCGCGTGGCGCGCGGCGCGGAGGTGCTCTGCCGGTGCGGCAACGTCGGGTGCCTCGAGGCGCTCGCGTCCGGGGCCGCCGTCGCCCGCTCCCTTGCCGCCCAGGGACTCGAGGCGTCCACCGGCGCGGACGTGGTCGGCCTCGCCTCGCACGGCAACCTCGCCGCGATCCAGGCGCTGCGGCAGGCGGGCCGCGACATCGGCGAGGTGCTCGCCACGTGCGTGAACCTGCTCAACCCGAGCGTGATCGTGATCGGCGGCTCCGTGGCGGCCGCGGGAGAGCACGTCATGGCCGGGGTGCGCGAGGTGGTCTACCACCGCTCGCCGCCGCTCGCGACCACCAACCTGCGGATCGTGCTCTCCCGGGCGGGCGAGCGCGCCGCGGTCATGGGCGCGAGCCAGCTCGTCTCCCAGCACGTCCTCTCCCCGGCGGGGGTGGAGGCCGCCCTCGCCGCGGCCAGCGCCGGGTAGCATCGCGGGTCTCCGGGGCCGGCCGAGGGCCCCGGTCGCGCGCCAACCCGTGCTTTCCCGGGCCCGCGCGGCCATGATGGGCACATGTTCGAACTCACGGAGGACCAGCGGGCCCTCGTCGACACCGTCCGGGACTTCGCGGGGGACAGGCTCGCCCCGCACGCGCTCGCGTGGGACGCCGAGAAGCACTTCCCCGTCGACGTGCTGCGCGAGGCCGGGGAGCTGGGCCTGGGCGGGATCTACATCGGCGAGGAGCACGGGGGCTCGGCGCTCCAGCGCTCCGATGCGGTCCTGATCTTCGAGGAGCTCGCCAAGGCCGATCCCACGGTGGCCGCCTACATCTCCATCCACAACATGGTGGTTTGGATGGTCGACACCTTCGGTTCCGAGGAGCAGAAGGACCACTGGCTCCCGCGCCTCGTCACGATGGAGGCGCTCAGCAGCTACTGCCTCACCGAGCCCGGCGCCGGCTCCGACGCGGGCGCGCTCACCACCAAGGCCGTCCGCGACGGCGGGGACTACGTGCTCAACGGGGTCAAGCAGTTCATCTCCGGGGCGGGCTACTCAGCGCTGTATCTCGTCATGGCGCGCACCGCGGACAGCGGGCACGCGGGCATCACGGCGTTCCTCGTCCCCGCCGAGGCCCCCGGCCTCTCCTTCGGTGCGAACGAGAAGAAGATGGGCTGGAACGCCCAGCCCACGGCGCAAGTGGTGCTCCGCAACGTCCGCGTGCCGGACTCCGCGCGCCTCGGGGCCGAGGGGCAGGGGTTCGGCATCGCGATGAAGGGCCTCAACGGCGGCCGCCTCAACATCGCCGCCTGCTCGCTCGGCGGTGGCCAGGCGGCGCTCGAGAAGACCGTCGCGTACCTCAAGGAGCGCCGGGCGTTCGGCGAGCGGCTGGCGGACATGGAGGCGCTCCGCTTCGCGGTGGCGGATATGGCGATGGAGCTCGACGCCGCCCGCGCCCTCCTCCGGGTCGCCGCCGACGCGCTGGACCGCGGCGCCCCGGATGCGCTGCGCCTGTGCGCCACGGCCAAGCGGGTGTGCACCGACGCCGGCTACCGGGTGGCAGACCAGGCCATCCAGCTCCACGGTGGCTACGGCTACCTCCACGAGTACGGCGTCGAGAAGATCGCCCGGGACCTGCGCGTGCACCAGATCCTCGAGGGCTCGAACGAGATCATGCGCCTGATCGTCGGCCGGCAGCTGCTCGAGGGCTGAGCCGAGCGTCCGCCGAAGGATCGCGGGTGGGAGGCTCGTCGGCGTGGCCCCGTGGAGACATCAGGGCCGTTGCCGGGAAGGCGCGCTCGCCTCTCCCCCCAGTCCCGTGGGCGCGCTCACGCGCTCGGTCGGCCTGGGCGCGACCGTGGGCGCGGGGTGCCGGGCGGGCGGCGCCGAGGGCTGCTCCGGGGGCGCTGTGACGGGCCGAGGCGGGAGGGTGTACTGCGGGCCGGGGCCGCTTCCGTGGGCAGGGACGGCGGGCGGTGCGGGCGTCCCGTCCGTGGGCTGGGCGGCGGGCCCGCTGGCGGTGGGGGAGCCGGCCGTCGCGGGGACCGGAGACGGCGGCACGGCGGACGGCGACGGAAGCGAGGCTTCCCGGGAGGGGGCGTGGCCCGGGCCGGGCGTGCCGGGGGCCTCGGGCCGCGTTCCGGTGAGCGTGCCGATGATGGCGAACATCGCCTTGCCGGCCGCCTGGCGGAACCCTTCATCGGCCGCCGCGGCGGCGGCCCCGGCCCCTCCGACGCAGACGGCGGTGAAAGCGGCGACGGCAGCTCTGCGGCGCCGGGACGCGGGACGCCGACGGGCCCGGCGCCGATGGTCCCGATCGGCGTCGCGGAGGAGCGCAGCGAGCTCGGGCGAAGGGGCAAAGGGCTCTTCGCCCCCGAGGGCTGCCAGCTCGGCCAGGGCAGGGACCAGAGGGTCTCCGGGGCGCGCCTCAATGCCGGATTCGGCAAGCAGGGCATCGAACCTCTCCGACTGTGCGGACATGCTCGGTTCCTTGGGATGGTGGTCCTCGGCGCTCATGGCGTGGCCTCCTCTTCGCGGTCGAGGCGGTTGCGCAGTGCCAGCAGGGCACGGCGCTGGAGCTGTTTGACGGCTCCGGTACTGCGGTGGGTGATGGCGGCCGTCTGCTCCAGGGACAGATCGGCGATGACCCGCAGGGCAATGACCTCGCGCTGGTCTGGGCTGAGCTCCTCGATCAGGCCGAGGATTCTCGTTCCTCGGCCGAGGACGACATCCTCGGCCGAGGGAGCCGACCGCGGCTCGCTGTCGGGGTGGTAGGCAGCCATGGCCGGGGTGCGGGCCCGCTCGCGGTAGTGGTCCACCGTCCGGGCGTGGGCGATCGTGAACACGAGCGTCTTCAGTCCGGCGCGCCCGCCCCTCACGGTGCCGATCCGGGGGTACAGGGCCATGAACACGTCGTTCGCGACTGCTTCTGGATCAGGCACCCCGCGCGAGCGCAGGTACCCCCGTACCGCGGGGGCGAGCTCGCGGTACGCCTCCGAGAACAGCGATTCCCCGTCCTGAGCGTCCCGGTCCTCGGGGGCGTCCCTGACTGAGCGCACCAACCACCCCTGTCTTCACTGCGCGTGCCCGGTCGGGATACCGGCCGTGGCCCGGTCCCGGCGCCGCGCCGGGACCACCGTACCGAGGGTGCCGGCGGATCGGCGGCCGCCCCGCCGATCCGCCGCACCCCGGCGCGTCGGACAGCCGGGCAGCGACCGTCGATGTGCCTACGGGCGGCCGCCGGCGGACGGCTTGTGCGCGGTGCCCGCGCTGGCCTGGGACGGCACCGCCGGAGCCGGTGCCATGCCCTGCCCTGCGGGGGTACCGCCCGAGAGGGTCGGTGCGTGCGCCTGGCCCGCGGCGGCCTGGGCCGGAGCGACGGGCCCGGAGGCCGGAACGTGTGCTGCGGCCTGGCCCGGCAGCGACGTCGGAACGTGGACCGACGCCTGGCCCGGGGCGCCGACCGCTGCGCAGTAGTCCACGATGCCCGAGGCTCCGCCGGCGGCGGCTGCCAAGGAGGCGTAGGCCTGGGAGGAGGCGTCCAGTCCTCCATGGGCGTAGGCGGTGCACAGCCCGAACGCCGCCGGCCCGGAGGCGTCGGGGCCGGCCGCAGTCGCGCTCGGGCTCGAGGAGGCGGCGTCGGACGGCTCGGCCGTCGCGGTGGCCTCAGCGGTGGCGGTCTCGGACGGGGCCGCCGTCTCGGTCGGGTCGGCAGTCTCCGTGGCGCCGTCCGTGGCTGCTGCGGTGCCGCTCGCCGCAGCATCGGAGGGGGCCGGCGCGCCGATCAGGGCATGGGCGGCCTGCTGCACCGGTGCCGGCAGGGAGCCGGCGTAGGCGGCGGCCGCGGTGCCCCCGGCGGCCAGGGCACCGGCAGCGACGGCCCCGGCGGTGATCTTGCTGGTGACCAGCGCGGTGAAGAGCGACATGGAACCCTCCGGAGGAGACGGCGTGGAAGGCCGGGCAGGACCTCCCTGCGCGGCCGCGGCGGGAGCCTTGCCAGCGCCTGCCTGCGGCCCCTCTATCGTCAGAGGGGTCCAAAAGGTTACGCCCCGGCTGAGAATTTCTTCAGGGCTTTTTGCGGGCGCTCTAGCCTGCGAGCCTCAGGACTCCGAGCCCCAGGACCCCGAGCCAGATCAGGCCCGCGACCTTGAGGAGCTCGAGGCCCACGTAGGTGAGGTGCAGCAGGTGCCGGGGCATGCTGCCGCTCAGGTTTCCGCCGGTCACCCGGCGGTCCATCCGCGGCCGGAGCCACGCGACGTCGAGCGCGATGATCACCGCGAGCACGATGCCGAGCGTCCACCCCGCGGCCGAGGATGCCGTCCCGCCGAGCGCGAGCGCGAGGAGCACGGCCGCGGCGAGCACGCACTCGACGAGGTTGAGCGCCCTGAACACGAGCCTGCCGATCCCCACGCCGAGCTCGATCGTGATGCCCGGTGCGCGGAACTTGAGCGGCGCCTCGATGAAGGAGATCGCCAGGACCATGCCCAGCCACACAAACGCCGCCGCCACCAGGACGGCTGTCGCGACAGCCATGCGCCATTCACCTCGGAGGTCGAGAAGGATCATCCCCCTCGAGCCTAAATCAGCATCACGCATGCGTGTTAGTCGCCGGGGCTGCGCCTCGCCTTGAGGATCGCGTCGGTGAGGACGGCCTTCTGTCCCTCGGGGCCGGTCGCCTCGCGGCCCTCGGAGGTGCTCGTCTCGATCGCCCAAAGGTCGGAGCGGAGGCCCAGCGAGGCGGCGAGCTCCTCCGCGGACGGCATGTGCTCGTCGTGGGGGTGGCGCGACCACGGCGGGAAGGCCGTGTGCCCCACCACGAAGAGCAGCCCGCCCGGCGCGACCGCGCGCGTCGCCGCGAGCAGCACGCGCTCGCGGGGGAACTCGACGGGGGAGTGGAGGAAGGAGGCCGTCACGAGGTCGTAGGCCTCCTCCGGCTCCCACTCGGCGAGGTCGCGGGCGAGCCAGGTGATCCGATCGGCGACGCCGGCCTCCTCCGCGTGCTCGGCGGCGCGGCCGAGGGCGACGGCCGAGACGTCCACTCCGGTGACAGTCCACCCCCGCTCGGCAAGCCAGATGGCGTCGGCACCCTCGCCGCAGCCGAGGTCGATCGCCCTGCCCGGCGCCACAGCACCCACCTCGCGCACGAGGGCACCGTTGGGCTTCCCGCTCCACACCCGCTGCCGCTCTGCATAGAACTCGTCCCAGAACTCGGATGGCCCGGGCTTGTGCTCGCTGTCCATCCACCACTCCTATCCGGCCGCCGCCCCGATGCGCAAGGGGCCTTCCGCGGCAGAAGGGTCTCTCGGCCCTTCCTCGCCCTCCAGTGCGCTCCGTACCCTTCCGGGAAGGAGGTGATCCGCCGTGAACGCAGTGCAAGGGGATCGGATCGTCATCCGTGGCCGGACCGTGGAATCGAAGGACCGGCACGGGGAAATCATCGAAGTCAGAGGCGCCAACGGCCAGCCGCCGTACCTCGTCCGTTTCGACGATGGCCACGAGACCGTGGTCTTCCCGGGCGGCGACTTCTCGGTCGAGAAGGTGGGTGGGTGACCATGCTGTCCTTGAAGAGCCTCGCCGAGACGCTCCGCGAGCCCGGCCCCTGGTGCACCGTCCACGCGGAGGTCAGCACCGGGACGGTGGCCACGCACGAGGCCACCGAGGTGCTCGCGAACAACGTCTCACGTGCGGTCACCGAGGCCGGCGGCTCGGACGCCGACGCGCGGGCGGCCGAGCAGCTTCAGTGGGCAGCCATCGGTGAGCCCGGGCCGGTCTCGCGGTTCGTGCTCATCCGCAACGGCCAGGTCGTGGTCAACGAGCTGCTTCCGGGCGCCCCCGGGCGCCCGGTCGTCGAGGTCGGCCCGATCCCCGATCTGCTGCCGCTCGCCGAGGTCCAGAACACCGATGTCGAGTACCTGCTCGTGCAGGCGGAGCGCGCCGATGCGGAGATCGGCCGTTACCGGGCGTCCGCGCGGTCGGCCCTCGGCAGCGAGGAACTCCACGGGGAGACCGAGAACCTCACGAAGGTCCCCCTCGGCGGCTACTCCCAGGGCAAGTACCAGCACCGCACCGAGGAGGTCTGGCGGCGCAACGGCGCCGACGTCGCCGCCGAGGTCAACCGCCTTGTCGAGGAGGGCGGGGTGCAGCTGGTGGTCCTGGCAGGCGACGAGCGCGCGCGGCTCATGGTGCAGGAGGCGCTGAGTGAGCGCGCGGCCGGTCTCGCCCAGGCCGTGGACATGAATTCCTCTGCCCCCGGAGCAGACCAGGAGCGGTTCGCCGAGGAGGTCGACGCGGTGGTCGCGGAAACGGCCGGCCGCCGTGCACAGGATGCGCTCACACGGGTCGCGGACGGGATCGGGCGGAGCTCGGCCGGGGGCTGGGCGGAGACCGTCAACGCGCTGCGCGAGGCGCGGGTCGGAACCCTGGTCCTCTGCCCGGAGGCAATCCAGGGCAAGAGCCTGCTCGCTCTGGGCGCGGAACCGTGGATCGCCGAGTCGGAGGACGGCGCCGTCGGCGCACCGCCGCTCGGCGAGGCCGACGCGGCCGCGGCCCTGCTCCGCGCCGCCGTCCTGACCAACGCGGACACCGTCCTCGTGCCTTCCGGCGCGCTCGACGGCGGATCCGCCGCCGCTGCGCTCCTGCGCTGGTAGGGCGCCGCCGGCACGCCGCCCGCGCCGGTAGCCCGGCGGCGCGGGCGGCGCCTCCGCGGGCTGTGCCTACGCGCAGCCGTCGGGGCCGCACGTGGCGCCGTCGAGCCCGTCGCTGTCCGTGCCGGCGGCCGCGGAGCTGACCATCACGAGGGGATTCGCCTCGCGCCATGCCGTCTCGAGGGCCTGCGCGAACAGCTCCGGCGGCTGGGCGCCGGAGACGCCGTACTTGTTGTCGAGGACGAAGAAGGGCACGCCCTGGATGCCGAGCATCTGGGCCTGGCGGATGTCCGCGGCCACCGAGTCGCGGTACGTTCCGGCGTCGAGCGCGGCGGCGATCTCGTCGGCGTCGAGCCCTGCTGCCGTCCCGATCCGGAGGAGGACCTCGCGGGATCCGATGTCCTCCCCGTGCTCGAAGTGGGCCGAGAGCAGCGACTCCTTTACGGCGTCGGCCCTCCCGTGGGCGCCCTCGGCGTCCTTGGCCTTGGCGAGGTGGAGCAGCTCGTGCCCCGAGTGCGAATTCGCCACGACGATGCGGCCGAAGTCGTACTGCAGCCCTTCCTGCGCCGCGACCTGCGTGACCTGGTCGAACATCTCGGCCACGCGGTCGGCCGGTATGCCCTTGCGCTCGGAGAGGTACTCGAGCTCGGTGCCGTCGTAGTGGTCGGGGAGGGTCGGGTCGAGCTGATAGCTGTGCCACGTCACGGTGACCTGGTCCCGGTGGGGGAAGCCGGAGAGGGCAGTCTCGAAGCGGCGCTTGCCGATGAAGCACCACGGGCAGGCGATGTCGGACCAGATGTCAACGTTCATATCCTGTGCAAGTCCGCCGCCGGTGCCGCTATTCCTGCCGGGCCGCCGGACCCTTGCGGACTTCTTCTACGAGGCGTAGAAAGAAGGTGCCGGGAACCCCGGATCCGCCGGGATCCCCGGTCCAGAGGGACGAGGTGGGAGCGATGACGACGCTCACCAGGAACTGGGCATTCCGGATCGCCGGGGGCGCGGGGCTCGTCGCCTTCGGGCTCTTCGCAGCGGTCTTCTTCGTCCCGCCGGACGTGGAGAAGGCCTGGGTCTACACGATCGGGTTCATGGTCGCCGTGCTCGCCGTGCTCCTCGCGGCCGCCTCCCGGCTCTCCGCGACCCACAGCAGGCTGGGCGTCAGGCCCCGCACGCGGCTCGGGTGGTGGGCGGTGGGGCTCGCCGCAGCCGGCCTCGTCCTCGCGGTCGCGCTGCCGGCCACGCTGATGCAGCTCGCGGCCACGATCGAAGGTCCGATGGTCGCCGCCTCCAATGTCGTGGTCCTCGGCTTCCTGGCCGCGATCGCGGCGGGCGTGGTGGGCGCGGTCGCGTGGTTCCGCCGGGCCGAGCGGTCCGTGCTCGTGCTGCTGACGATGCTCCCGGCGCTGTTCGCGCTCTACTTCCTCATCGGCGAATTCGTCTTCCCGCACTAGCCCCCGTCCGCCGACGTCAGGGAAGGGTTGAGGGGCCGGCCCCTGCGCAGCACCACTACGCAGGGCGGCCCCTCAACGGGTTTCCCGGTGCCCCCGCCCCCGTCCTTCGGGGTGCCTGTTGCGATTGAAGCGTGCGGGGCCCGGGAAGTCTTCGGACGGCGGCGGCTAGACCGCCGCGAACTGGCGCTCGGGCAGGCCGGCCTCGTACTCGTCCTCCTTGCCCGCCGTCTCGCACAGGTAGCGCGCGTAGGCGGGCATGGTCAGGAAGGTGGGGAACTCGGCGCCGAGGGCCACCTCGCCGAACAGCTCGCGGGCGTCGCGGAAGCGGTCGCCGTCGAAGCGCTCGAGCTTGTGGAACTCCTCGTCGAGCAGCTCCTCGACCCACTCGCGGCTCACGATCTCGCCCTGGTCCGTGATGGCGCGGGCGTAGATCCACTGCCAGATCTGCGAGCGGGAGATCTCGGCCGTCGCCGCGTCCTCCATGAGGCCCTGGATCGCCACGGCGCCGTTGCCCCGCAGCCACGTCTCGATGTAGCGGATGCCCACCTCGATGTTGTTGCGGATGCCCTCCTCCGTGATCGTGCCGCGGCACGTGCTCAGGTCGATGAGGGCGCGGTCGTCCGGGACGACGTCCTCGCGGAGCCGGTCGAGCTGGTTGGGCTTCTCGCCCAGCACGCTGTCGAACGCGTCGCGCACCACCGAGACGAACTCCGGGTGCGCCACCCACGCGCCGTCGAACCCGTCCTCGGCGTCGCGCAGCTTGTCCGCGCGGGTCGCC
Organism: Sinomonas sp. RB5; assembly: GCF_054063535.1. Taxonomy (NCBI): domain Bacteria; kingdom Bacillati; phylum Actinomycetota; class Actinomycetes; order Micrococcales; family Micrococcaceae; genus Sinomonas; species Sinomonas sp. RB5. Next base: position 19,954 of record NZ_JBSSGJ010000013.1, on the reverse strand, counting down.
AGGAGGGCCTCGGCGTTGGCCGCGGGGTCGCGCCGGCTCGGGACGAACGCCGCCGGGCCGCCGATCGCCATGGCGCCGCGGCGGTGGCAGGCCCGCACGAGCTGCTCGGTGTAGGCGCGCATGAACGGCTGGGCCATGGTCACCTGGTCCCGGTCCGGGAGCACGAAGCGCGGCCCGCGGGTCCGGAAGTTCTTGATGATCGAGAAGATGTAGTCCCACCGGCCGGCGTTGAGTCCGGCGGCGTGGTCGCGGAGCTCCCAGAGGATCTCCTCCATCTCGAACGCCGCCGTGATCGTCTCGATGAGCACGGTGGCCCGGATGGTGCCCTGCGGGATGCCGAGCAGGTCCTGGGCGAGGACGAAGACGTCGTTCCACAGGCGTGCCTCGAGCCGGTTCTCGATCTTCGGCAGGTAGAAGTACGGACCGTGGCCGAGGGCGATGAGCCGGGCCGCGTTGTGGAAGAAGTACAGGCCGAAGTCCATGATGCCGCCGGCCACCGGCTTGCCGTCCACGAGCATGTTCTTCTCGGGCAGGTGCAGGCCGCGGGGACGCAGCACCGTGGTGGGCCGCTCCTCGAACGGCCTGAGCCGGTACTCCTTGCGGGTCGGGCCCTGGCCGGTGGTGAAGTCGATCCCGCCGCGCAGCGCGTCCAGGAGGTTGATCTGGCCCTGGATCAGGTTGCGCCAGGACGGCGTGAGGGAGTCCTCCATGTCGGCCAGCCACACGTTGGCGCCCGAGTTGAGCGCATGCACGGTCGACTTCCGGTCCACCGGCCCCGTGATCTCGACCCGGCGGTCCCTCAGGCCGGGGGCCGGCGGCGCGACGCGCCAGTTCGGGTCGTTGCGGATCTCCTCCGTCTCCCGGAGGAACCGGGGGTCGCCGCCGCGGGCGATCTCGGCGCGGCGCGCGTGGCGCGCCTCGAGGAGCTCCTGGCGGCGCTCGGCCGTGGCGCGGTGCAGGCGGGCGACGAACTCGAGGGCGTCCGGGGTGAGGATCTCCCGCTGCCGCGCGATGGGCTGGGCGGTGATCGTCACGCCGTTGATCGTGGTCTCAGTGCTGAAGCTGTTCATGGCGGTCTCCTGGTGGTGTACGACGGCGGTGGGCCGGGCAGCGCGTGCCGGCCCACCCGCCGTCGTGCATGCCTGCTAGTGGAACTGGCCCTCTTCGGTGGATCCCACGAGGGCGAGGGTGCTGGCGTTCGGGTTCAGCGCCGTGGAGACCAGATCGAAGTAGCCGGTGCCCACTTCGCGCTGGTGCTTGGTTGCGGTGTAGCCGCGGTCTTCGGAGGCGAACTCGCGCTCCTGGAGGTCGACGTACGCGCTCATGCCGTTGCGTGCGTAGCCGTGGGCGAGGTCGAACATCGAGTAGTTGAGGGCGTGGAAGCCGGCGAGGGTGATGAACTGGAACTTGAAGCCCATAGCGCCCAGCTCGCGCTGGAACTTGGCGATCGTGTCGTCGTCCAGGTGCTTCTTCCAGTTGAAGGACGGCGAGCAGTTGTACGCGAGCATCTGGTCCGGGAACTCGGCCTTGACCGCCTCGGCGAACTTGCGGGCGAGCGCCAGGTCCGGGGTGCCGGTCTCCATCCAGATGAGGTCGGAGTACGGGGCGTAGGCCTTGGCCCGGGCGATGCACGGCTCGACGCCGTTCTGGACCCGGTAGAAGCCCTCGGCCGTGCGCACCGGTTGTCCGCCTTCGCGGAGGATGAACTCCTGGTCGCGCTCGTCGACGTCGGTGGTGATCAGGGTCGCGGCCTCGGCGTCGGTGCGGGCGATGATGACGCTCGGCACGCCGGCAACGTCGGCGGCGAGCCGAGCAGCATTGAGGGTGCGGATGTGCTGCTGGGTCGGGATGAGGACCTTGCCGCCGAGGTGGCCGCACTTCTTCTCGGACGCGAGCTGGTCCTCCCAGTGAACGCCGGCCGCGCCGGCCTGGATCATGGACTTCATGAGCTCGTAGGCGTTCAGCGGGCCGCCGAAGCCGGCCTCGGCGTCGGCCACGATCGGCACCATCCAGTCCTCGACGCTCTGCTTGCCCTCGGAGAACTCGATCTGGTCCGCGCGCTGCAGGGCGTTGTTGATGCGGCGCACCACGGCGGGGACGGAGTTGGCGGGGTAGAGCGACTGGTCGGGGTAGGTGTTGCCCGAGAGGTTCGCGTCCGCGGCGACCTGCCAGCCCGAGAGGTAGATGGCCTTCAGGCCGGCCTTGACCTGCTGGACGGCCTGGTTGCCGGTGAGGGCGCCGAGCGCGTTGATGTAGCTCGTGCCGTCCTCGCGGCCGTCGGTCACGGCCTTCCACAGCTTCTCGGCGCCGCGGCGGGCGAGGGTGTGCTCCTCGGGGACGCGGCCGCGGAGGCGGATGACGTCCTCAGCGGTGTAGTCGCGCTGGATGCCCTCCCAGCGGGGGTCGGCGGACCACTCGAGCTTGAGGGCCTCGGCCTGCTGCCCGAGGGACTGGTTCTGGGGCTCGAACTCTGCGGTCATGGCGGGTCTCCTTCGACTCGGTGCCTGATGGCTTCTTCGTGAGAACAACTTTTCCGTCTCTGCAAGCCCTCCAACAGAGAAAAGTGCTGGAAAGAAGTGCAGATCTTCACGTATTCTCAAGAAATGCCGCGTACGACGCCGTCCGCCCCCGCCCGCTCCTCGTGGAGCCGCCCCGCCGGGCCTCCTCCCGATGCCCAGAGCAGCGGGATCGACGTCATCAGCCTCGGCCGCAGGATCAGGCACCTGCGGAAGGCGGCCGGGCTCACGCTCGAGGAGCTCGGCGCGGCGGCGGGGGCTGCGGCGAGCCAGCTGAGCCTCATCGAGAACGGCAAGCGCGAGCCCAAGCTCAGCCTGCTGACGCAGCTCGCGGGGGCGCTCGGGGTGGGGGTCGATGCCCTGCTCGGGACCGAGCCGCCCACCCGTCGCGCGGCCCTGGAGATCGAACTCGAGCGCTACCAGCGCAGCCCGCTCTACGAGAACCTGAACCTGCCGAAGATCCGCATCACGTCGCGGCTTCCACTCGATGTGCTGGAGTCCCAGCTGGGTCTGCTGCGCGAGCTCGAGCGCAAGATGAACGAGCAGGTCGCCACTCCGGAGGAGGCGCGGCGAGCGAACGGCGAACTGCGCCGGATGATGCGGGAGCGGGGCAACTACTTCCCCGAGTACGAGGCCGAGGCGCAGAAGGTCCTCGCCCAGGTGGGCTACACGTCAGGCCCCCTGAGCCAGCACACGATCTCGGACATCGCGACCCACCTCGGGTTCACGCTCTACCACGTGGGCGACCTGCCCCATTCGACCCGCAGCGTGACCGATCTGAAGAACCGCAGGATTTACCTCACCCACAACCAGCGCTCGGACCACGATCCCCGCTCCGTGCTCCTGCAGGCGCTCGGCCACTACGTCCTCGGCCACGGGACGCCGCAGTCCTACGGGGACTTCCTCGCCCAGCGCGTGGCGACGAACTACTTCGCGGCGGCCCTCCTGCTGCCCGAGCAGGCCACGGTCGACTTCCTCCAGCGGGCCAAGGCGGCCAAGGAGATCTCCGTCGACGACCTCCGCGACGCGTTCTCCGTGAGCTACGAGACCGCCGCCCACCGGTTCACGAACCTCGCCACCCAGCATCTCGGCCTCACGACGCACTTCCAGAAGACGCACCAGTCCGGGATCATCTACAAGGCCTACGAGAACGACGGCGTGAACTTCCCCATGGACCACACCGGGGCGATCGAGGGCCAGCCCTCGTGCAGGGCCTGGACGAGCCGCGCCGTGTTCGAGGTGCCGGACAAGTTCAGCTCCTACAGCCAGTACACCGACACGGTCACCGGCACCTTCTGGTGCACCGCCCGGACGGAGCGGAGCGCGAGCGGAGAGTTCTCGCTCAGCATCGGCGTCCCGTACCACCACGTGAAGTGGTTCCGCGGCAGGGAGACGACGGCGCGCGCGGTCTCACGCTGCCCCGATCCGGACTGCTGCCGCCGCCCGCCCGCCGAACTCAGCGAGCACTGGGCCGGCAACGCGTGGCCCTCGGCCCGGGCCCACTCGCACCTGCTGGCGGCCATGCCGCCCGGCGCGTTCCCCGGTGTCGACGAGACCGAGGTGTACTCATTCCTCGAGGCGCACTCGGGCAGCTAGCTGTACCCGGCTAGCCCGGGAAGGGCGCGGCCGGGATGTCCGGCCTGCCGTCGTGGTCCTGGTCCCCGTAGGCCCGCATCGCGATGCGCTCGGCGAGCTCCTCATTCATCTCGTAGGGCGGCACCTGGCGGAACGCGTGGACCTCGCGCCTGGGGCGGCGCTTCGCGGCCGCACTCTGGGGGACGGCGTTCTCGGTGACCGTGCTCTCGACGGCTGCGCCCTCCGCGCTGGCCGTCGGTTCCTGCGCAGCAGGTCCGTGCTTCTTGAAAAGGCCCATGATGTCCTCCCCGGCGACGGTGGTGTGGATCAACTCGCTCCTTCACGATACGCCCAAAGCTTGGGGAACCCAGGGAGCCGCCTGCGCATTCAGCGGTCTGGCTGCGGCCGTTCAGAAGCCGCCGACGCCGTTGGGCGTCCCGAGGCCGGTGGGGCCGTCCCAGCCTGTTCCCGCAGTGCACCAGTGGGACGGCGAACACGCGCCGTTCGACCCCGTCGTCACGTCGAAGAGGCTTGAGGTGTTGGAGTACGGGATCCAGTTGGCGGGCGTGGAGGGAGAGCCGGTGTTGCCGCTGAGCGCGAAGACGGAGGCGATGATCGGCGAGGCCTCGCTCGTGCCGCCCAGCTGACTCCACGTCGACTTGGCAGCCGAGGTCGGGTAGTAGACGGCGAGGCCGCCATTGGTCGGATCAGACACGGCAGAGACGTCGTTCATGGCGCGTCCCGCGCAGCCGGTGTTGACGGCAGACGCCGGCGGCGGGGCCGCGTTGAGGCTCGAGCAGCCGGAACCCGTGCCCTTCCAGGCCGTCTCGCTCCAGCCCCTGGGGTTGGCGGCCTGCACGAGCGAGGTCCCGCCGACCCCGACGACGTAGCTCGAGGACGCCGGGTAGTAGGCGCCGTTGTAGCCCCAGTCGCCGGCGCTCGCCGTGACGGCCAGGCCGGGATGGCTGTAGTACTTCCCGTAGGTCGAGTCGGGCGCGTCGTAGAACGCGTAGGAATTGGAGATGGCAACGACTCCGGGCATCTGCGCGGCGGTCTGGACGGCGGTGCCGAGGGCGGTGAGGCTCTGTGCGCTGGCCTGGAACACCGCGATCCTGCAGTCCGGGCAGGCCGCGGAGACAGCGTCCACGTCGAGGGCCTGCTCCTGCGCCCACCCGAGGTCGAAGCGGGGCAGCTTTGTCCCGCCGGATTGGTTCCGGATCGTCAGGCAGCCGTTCGCCGTCGAGCATTCGGGGAGCCCGAACTGCTTCCGGTACACCGCGAGATCCCGCTCCAGGTTCGGATAGCCATACGCGTCCACAATGGCCACGGTCCGGCCGCCGCTCGCGGTGCCGTCGAGGCCGTAGGCGTCCTTCAGCTGTGAGGGGACCAACGCCGTTGACGGCGGCTCGGAGGCACTCGTGATGGGCGTCCCGGTCCGGTCCAGCGCCTGGCGGGCCGTGCAGGCAGCCTCGTAGGATCCGTTCCGGGGCGCCGGACAGACTGGGCGCGAATGGTCCGGCGCAGGAGGCGCCCCGGGTGCGCCCCAGGCCGGTGACGCGGCCGCGCCGGCGAGGAGCAGGCCTGTGAGCAGCGACGCGACGATCTTCCTCATGGGGGGACCCCTTCCAGGCGACGAGACGGGTCTATCAGACGCCCAGAAGGGGGCGCTAGGGTCCGCGGCCGCAATTCCCCTGCGCGCCTCAGCCGTGGAAGGCCCGGTAGGCGTCCTCGGCTCCCGGGTGCAGGGGCACCCCCGCGGTGCTGATGAGGGTCTCGGGGCTCAGGTACTGGACTCCGCGGCTCGCCGCCGGGACGAGCTCGCCCGAGTGCTCGAGCAGGAGGTCGACCGCGGAGCGGGCGACGTCCGCGGCGAGGTCCTCGCGGCACAGGAGCAGGTTCGCGACCCCCACGGTCCAGGTGGCCGGCACCCCCGCGTAGCTGTCCTCCCGGATGAGCACCCGGTCGTAGAACGCCCCGAACCCGGACCGCAGCGCCGGGATGAGCGCGGACAGGTCGAGCAGCCGCAGCCTCGTGCCCGCGGCGAAGGCCGTGATGGCCGCGGTGGGCACGCCGCCGGACCAGAAGAGCGCCTCGACCGTCCCAGCGTGCAGCGCGGCGAGGCCCTGGTTGAGCCCGAGCTGGACGGTGGAGGGCGCGGCCGCCAGACGTGCGGCCTCGAGCAGCCTGCGGGCTGTGAGCGACGTGCCGGAGTGGGGATCGCCCACCGCCACGGTCCGGCCTGCCAGGTCCGCCGGGCCCACGATGCCGCTGTCCGCGCGCACCAGGCAGTGGAGGTAGTTCTCGTACACCTTGCCGAGTGCGAGCATCCGCTGGGTGCGGAGGCGGTCGGCCGCGGCGTCCGAGAGGGCGATCGCGAGCGTCGCCTCGCCGCTGGCCAGGCGGTCCATGTTGTCGAGGCTGCCGCCGGTCTCGAGGGCCGAGGCCGAGCGGGCCACGCCGTGACGCTGAAGCGAGGCAGCCAGGAGGGTCGCGAACTCCAGATAGAAGCCGCCCGATTCCCCGCCGGCCACCGTCATGGAGTCGGCCGCCGGGCCCGGCGCGCACGCGGCTGCGCTGGGGAGTACGAGCCCTGTGAGCCCGGCGGCCATGGCCGCCCGCAGGACAGTGCGCCGGGTCGGGGACGGGTCCGCGGGGGAACGGCGCTCAGCCATGGCCGCCCGCCCCGTCGCTGGAGCCCGCGGCACCGCCGGTGCCGTCCGCGCCGCCGGGCGGGAGGCCGGCGTCGTGCGCGGCGGCCGCCACCGCGGGGAACTCCACCCGGGCCACGAGGCCCCGCGGAGTCCCCGGGCCGAGCACCAGCCGGCCGCCGTTGGCCTCGGCCAGCTGCTCGACGATCGCGAGGCCCAGCCCGGTGCCGCGGGAGCCGCTGTGCTCGGGCGAGCGCCAGAAGCGGGTCGTCGACGCGGCGCGCTCCTCGGCGGTGAGGCCGGGGCCGTCATCGGTGACCTCCACCGTCACCACGCCGTCCCGCACGGCTGCGCCGACGGTGATCGTGGAGCCGGGGGCGCCCGCGTACTTGACCGCGTTCTCGAGGAGTTCGCCGACGACGTCGGCGAGGTCGGACCGGTTGCAGGCGATCCTCAGGGGCGCCGCCGGCGGCCCGACGAGCTCGAGGCGGGCACCGCTGCGGTGGGCCGCGGGGGCGGCGCGCTCCACGGCGTCCTGCAGCACCGTCCAGGGGTCCAGGACCTCGGCCCGCTCGCCCAGCGGCGCTCCAGGGCCGCCCGCGACCGCGCCCTCGCGGACCCGGTGCTCCGCGCTGGCCAGCCGCAGCATGCCGTCCAGGACGTCCTCGACGTGCTCGAGCTCCCGCGTCACCCCGGCCGCGGCCTCGCGCTGGGCCGGGGTGTCCAGTTCGAGGGCCAGGAGGTCCGTCCTCAGCCGCAGCGCCCCGATCGGGTTGCGGAGCTGGTGGGAGGCATCGGCGATGAGCTGGCGCTGCGCCTGCATGGAGGCGCCCACGTGCTCGGCCATGGCCGAGAATGCCCGGCTCAGGCGCTGCAGCTCCGGCGGCCCCTCCTCGCGCAGACGCGTGGCCCGCTCGGACTCCTCGAAGGCGATCACCGCAGCGGTGAGCCGGTGGACCGGGCGCAGGACCCAGCCCGTGAGCCGCTCGGCGCCCGCGATCAGCAGCGCCCACACGGCGACCGACCCCAGCACGACGAGGAGCCAGCGCTCCCGCAGCTTCTGCTCGGCGGCGGTCAGGTCCACGTCGAGCACGGCCTCGCCGAGCACCTGGCTCGCGGTGCCGTAGGAGCGGGCGATCACCTCGGACCGGGGGCCGAACGGCTGGACGGGCTGGAGCGTGGTGTCGCTGAGGTTCAGCTGCGCCCGGGCGGCCGCGTCCCGCACATCGGCGCGGTCCAGGCTGAGGCCGCCCGAGCTCAGCGTGGCCTGCGGGGTACGCACCACGATCCCCTCGCCATACAGCGCCGAGTAGCGGTCCATCTCGCGCTGGAGCTGGGCAGTGTCCCCGCTGGAGGTGGCGTCGTCGGCCACCTGCGCGAAGCGGTTGAGCGCGGCGACCCGATTGATCTGGAGCTCCTGGGTGAGCTCGCGGCCCACCGAGGCGAGGATCGAGGCGGAGACCGCCGCGACGATGAGCACCGAGAACAGGCTCAGGATGCCCAGGACCCGCAGCCTCACCGGCGGCCGCCGGCCCTGGCGCGGCCCGCGTCGCCGCCCGCCGGGTCCTCCACCCGGTACCCGACGCCGCGGACGTTGATGATGAAGCCGGGAAGCATGAGCTTGGACCTCAGCCCCGTGAGGTGCACGTCCAGCGAGCGGGAGGAGGTGACGAACGCGTCCCCCCAGAGGGCGTCGAGGATCTGCTCCCGCGTGACGACCGAGCCCGCATGCCGGGCCAGGAGCGCGAGCAGTTCGTATTCGGTGGCCGTCAGGTTCAGGGCACGGGAGCCGACCGCGGCGACCCGCCGGTCGAGGTCGATGCGCAGCTCGCCGAGGTCGATCCGGTGCGGTCCGGCGTCCCCTGCCCGCGCCGCGCGCCGGGCCACCGCCTCGATGCGGGCGAGGAGTTCGACCAGCTTGACCGGCTTGACCAGGTAGTCGTCCGCCCCGGAACGGAGCCCGAGGACCACGCTGCGCTCGTCGTCCCGGGCGGTGAGGATCAGCAGGGGCACGTCCGTGACCTGGCGCAGCTTGCGCAGCACGTCGAGGCCGTCCATGTCGGGCAGGCCGAGGTCCAGCAGGATCGCATCGTGCTCCCGGTGCACGAGGAGCGCGTCCTCGCCGCGGCCGACCCGGGCGGCGTCGTGGCCCGCCGAGCGGACGGAGGCCAGCAGCGCGGAGGCCATCGCGTCGTCGTCCTCGACGATGAGCACTCGCATCGGGTCCCTCCACTGTCCGCCCCCGAGACTACCCGCTCGGACGAAGACTTAAGGAAGTGTTAGGAATGGGCGCCCCAGCTTGGGCTGTGAACGCGGTCACGCCTAGCGTCCTAGTCCATGAGCATTGCACACCAGGGGTCTGCGGGCAGCGCTGCCCGGACCCGGCGAGCCATCGCCAACACCCTGAAGGGGTCAGCAGGAAACCTCATCGAGTGGTACGACCTCTACGTCTACGCGGCGTTCTCGGCGTACTTCGCGACCTACTTCTTCAACAGCAAGGACCCGGCCCAGGCGCAGATCGACGCCTACCTGACCTTCGCCCTGACGTTCCTCATGCGCCCGGTGGGCTCGTGGTTCTTCGGCCGCTACGCCGACAGGAACGGCCGCCGCGCGGCGCTCACGCTGAGCGTGTCCCTCATGGGCGTCGGCTCGCTGCTCGTCGCGGTGCTGCCGGGCCTCGCCCAGATCGGCGTGTGGTCCACGGTCCTCATGTACCTCTCCCGCCTGCTCCAGGGCTTCTCCGTGGGCGGCGAGTACGGCACGGCCGCCACATACATGTCCGAGGTGGCCACGTCCAAACGCCGCGGCTTCTTCTCCAGCTTCCAGTACGTGACCCTCGTGGGCGGCCAGGTGCTGGCCCTGCTCACCCTCGTGGTGCTCCAGTCCACGCTCGGCGAGGCGGACCTCAAGGCCTGGGGCTGGCGCGTGCCGTTCGCGATCGGCGCGGTCGCGGCCCTGATCGTCCTGTGGCTGCGCCGCACCATGGACGAGACGATCTCCAAGGAGCAGGTCGCCGCGGCCAAGGGCTCCGCCTCGGCGGCGGCCGCGCGCGGTGAGGGCGGCGAGTTCGAGGCCGTCGAGCCCGGAACCCTCAAGCTGCTCTTCACGAAGCACTGGAAGCCGTTCGTCGTGGTCGTATTCCTCACCATGGGCGGCACGTGCGCGTTCTACCTGTACACCACGTACATCCTCAGTTTCATGAACAACGTCTCGCACATCCCCAAGACGCAGACCTCGGTCATCAACTTCTGGGCCCTGTTCGTGTACATGATCCTGCACCCGCTCTTCGGCCTGCTCTCGGACAGGATCGGCCGCAAGCTCCAGCTGATCGTCTTCGGCGTCCTCGGCGCGATCTTCACCTGGCCGATCATGTCCACGCTCGCCGGCGTCAAGGACCCGGTCATCGCGTTCTGGCTCATGCTCGCCGGGCTCCTGATCGTCATCAACTACACCTCGATCAGCGCGATCGTGAAGGCCGAGCTGTTCCCCGCCTCGGTGCGCGCCCTCGGCGTCGGCCTGGGCTACGCGGTCGCGAACTCGCTCTTCGGCGGGACCGTGCCGTTCATCGGCGAGTGGCTCTCGAGCGCCGGGCACAAGGAATGGCTGTTCACCTACGTGACGATCACGATCGTGATCTCCCTCGTGGTCTACATCTTCTTCCTGCCCTCGAAGCAGAAGGAGACGCACCTGGACCGCGACCTCACCCCCGTGGACCCCGTGGACGCGGGCGTGGGCAGCGCGCCGGCGGCGGCGTCCGCCTCGGCCTCCGCGGACGACGCCGGGCACTCGCCCTCGCGGCTCGGCTAGCCTCCGCCACTCCCATCTGTCCTGTGCCTGCGGCCGCTGGGGGCCGCAGGCACAGGACTTTCCTCTCCCCGGGCCGATCCGGAGGCTGAGATGGAAGGGGCCCCGGCGCCGCCGCCGTGATACGAACAGAAGTGATGAGCCCTCACTCCCAGCCGCCCGCGGAATCCTCCCCCCACCAGACCGGCCGTCCCAGGGTCGCCGCCGCGTGGCTCCTGCTCGTCTCGATCGGCCTCATCGCGCTCACCATGCGCGGCCCGTTCGTCGCGGTCGCCCCGGTGGCCCGGGCCCTCGAGGGGGACCTCGGGCTCTCCGCGGGGGAGCTCGGCCTGCTCACCGGTATCCCGGTGCTGTGCTTCGCCCTCGCCTCGCCGCTCGCGTCCCTGTGCGCGCGGCGGTTCGGGGCCGAGATGGCCGTCACGCTGACCCTCCTCGGCGTGCTGGCCGGCGTCCTGGTCCGCTCCCTCGACGGGACGGCCGTGGTGATGCTGGGCACCGTGGTGCTGGGCGTGGCGATCACGGTGGGGAACATCGCCGTCCCGCTCATCATCCGCCGGGACTTCACCCAGGCCCGCCAGGGGATGGCGCTGGGGGTCTACACCGCGGCGCTCAACGTCGGCTCCTTCGTGACGTCCGTGGCCACCGCGCCGCTTGCCGCGGCGACCGGGTGGCGTGTGGCGCTCGCCGCGAGCGCCCTCTTCGCGCTCGTCGCGATCGCGTTCTGGGTTGCCGCCGTGGGCCTGCGCCGGGCCATGCGGCCCGAGGAGGCTGTCGCCGCGCCCACGGACCATGCCGCGCCCCGGGGGCGCCGCACGGGCGCGGTCACCGTGGCGCTCGCGTTCGGCTTCGGCGGCCAGGCCTTCTCCTACTACGGGGTCACCGCCTGGCTGCCGAGCCTGCTCAGCGACGAGGTGGGGCTGAGCGCAGCGGGCGCCGGCGCCGGGGCCTCGCTGTTCCAGATCATGGCCATCCTCGGTGCCCTCGGCACCCCGCTGCTGGCCCGGTACGCCGGCTCACGCGCCGCCGTGGGCGCCCTCGGCGTCCTCTGGCTCACGGTCCCGATCGGGCTGCTGCTCGCGCCCGGCCTGTGGGCGCTGTGGAGCTCGCTGGGAGGCGCCGCGCAGGGCGGGGGCATCACGTTCATCTTCACGGCAATCCTCACGGTGGCCCGCGATCAGGCCGCAGCCGGGCGGATGTCCGCGATCGTGCAGGGCACGGGGTACGGCGTCGCGGCCATCGCCCCGACCCTGCTCGGCGGCATCCACACGGCCGCGGGGTCCTGGACGCCCCCGCTGGTGCTCGTCCTCGTCGCGGTGGTCGCGTTCTTCGCCGGCACCGGCGCGGCCGTGGTCCTCGCCGCCCGCCGGCACTGATCTGCCCCGGCGCTGAGGCGAGCGGACCACAAGGCGGGCGGACGACGGCGGGCGGCCACCCGCCGTCGTCCGCCCCTCCCGTCTGAAGGTCACCTCCTGAAGGCCACGTCCTGCGGGTTGACCCTCAGGAGGTGCCTTTCAGGAGGTGACTCTCAGAAGGTGACCTCCAGAAGGTGACTCTCAGACGGTGGGGGTGCTGCCGTAGTAGCGGCCCAGTGTCTCGGCCCTGAACTCGGCGAAGGTGCCGTCCTCGATCGCCCGGCGGGCGTCATCCACCATCCGCACCACGAAGCGCTCGTTGTGGATCGAGATGAGGGTGTGCGAGAGCATCTCGGAGGCCTTGTAGAGGTGCCGGATGTAGGCGCGCGAGTAGTTGGCGCACGTGTAGCAGTCGCAGCCGTCCTGGAGCGGGCCCCAGTCCCGCCTGTACTTCGCCCCGGAGAGGTTGAGCCGCCCCTCGGCCGTGTAGAACGCCGAGTTGCGGGCCACGCGGGTGGGGGAGACGCAGTCGAAGGTGTCGGCGCCGGCCTCGATGGCCACGAAGATGTCGTCCGGCTCGGAGATGCCGAGCAGGTGCCGGGGCCGGTCCTCGGGCAGCACCTCGGAGCACCAGCCCACGATCGTGCCCAGGTTCTCCTTCTCCAGCGCCCCGCCGATCCCGTACCCGTCGAACGGCATGGCCCCGAGGTCGGTGCAGGCCTTGCGGCGCAGGTCCTCGTACTGGGCCCCCTGGATCACTCCGAACAGGGCCTGGTAGGGCTTGCCGGCGCGCTCGTCCGTGAGCCGGAAGTGCTCGTCCACGCACCGCTGCGCCCACAGCCGGGTCCGCTCGAGCGCCTCCTCCTGGTACCCGCGGGAGTTGTGCAGGGTGGTGAGCTCGTCGAAGGCGAACATGATGTCCGCGCCGATCTGGTGCTGGACCTGCATCGAGATCTCGGGCGTGAACCGGTGGCGGTCGCCGTTGAGATGGCTCTTGAACCACACGCCGTCGTCGTCGATGTGCGCGAGCCGCTCCTTGCCGGGCGCCACCGCATCGTCGGCGCCGGCCTGGTGCGGGGCGTCGGGGCCCTTCATGTCGATGACCTTCTTGAAGCCCGAGCCCAGGCTCATGACCTGGAATCCGCCCGAGTCCGTGAAGGTGGGCCCCGGCCAGTTCATGAACCTGCCGAGCCCGCCGGCCTCGTCGAGGATGTCCGCGCCGGGCTGGAGGTACAGGTGGTAGGCGTTCGCGAGGAGGGCCTGCGCGCCGAGCTCGGCCATGGACTCGGGCAGCACCGCCTTGACCGTGGCCTTGGTGCCGACGGCGATGAACGCCGGCGTCCGGATCGTCCCGTGCGGCGTGGTAATGGTGCCGGTCCGGCCGAGTCCCGGGGAGCCGTCGGGGCCGGCGAGCCGCGTGCCGACCTCGAAGCCGAACTCGCTCTGGCGGGGGTGGCCCGCCTGCGCGGAGGGGACGGGCGGGGCCTCGGGGACGGGGACGGAATCTGGCACCTGTACAGTCTCCCACCGCCCGGTGCACCGCCGCGTCACGGGTGGCCGCGGGCATAGCGTCCGCACAGCCCGCCCGCGTACGGTAGTGCACCGAAGGAGCGAGGCGCCTCTGGGGGCAGCGAAGGGGGCGGGCATGGCACGACGCGGGGGCCGTCGGCGGCCGCCCCTTCTCGGGCGCACCGGGCGCGTACGACGCCGGCGGCTCGCCCCCGTGGGCCTGCTCGCCGTGCTGCTCGGCGCGGGGCTGACCGCAGCGGCCCTGATCGGTCCGGGGGTGCTGCGCGCCACCCAGGCTTCCGCCGAGCAGACGCACCCGTCGGCGCGCCCGGCCGTCGCGGCCCCCGCGCCCGCGCGGGCCGCGGCCCCCGCCGCGCCGGCCTCCGCCGCGCCGCTTCCTGCGGCCGCCGCCGCCGCGCCGCAGGCCGTCCCCGCGCAGCCCGCGTGGCAGGACCTGCCGCCGTCCATCGCGGCCACCGTCTCGCAGTTCATCGGCAGCCAGGGCGCCGCCGGCGCGGCCGTGGCCGTCTCCACGGGCACCGGGGCGACGCCCCGGGCCCGGTACCTGACCACGGTCGGGCAGGCCGCCGCGGCCACCCCCTGGTCCCCGGACATGCGCTCGGCGTTCCGCAGTATCACCAAGAGCTTCGTGGGCACGGCCGTCCTCCAGCTCGTGGCGCAGGGCAAGCTGGGCCTCGACGACATGGTCGCGAAGTACGTGCCGACCGTCGCCGGCGTCCAGTACGGCGGCGCCCCGGCCGGCGGCCAGATCACCGTACGGCAGGCCCTCGAGATGCGCACCGGGCTGCCCGAGTTCTCCAGCACCCAGGGATTCTCCGACCAGCTCAACTCGGACTACACGGGCGCGTTCACGGATGACCAGCTCCTCGGCTACGCCTTCGGCCAGCCCCTCAACTTCGCCCCCGGCACCCAGTACGAGTACAGCAACACCAACTACGTGCTCCTGGGCAAGGTGATCCAGACCGTCACGGGCAGCCCGTGGGACCGCGAGGTCCAGTCCCAGATCCTGGACCCGCTCGGGCTCACCTCGGTGGCGTACCCCGGGGACCAGGAGCCCACGGCGCCCGTCGCGACCCCGTACCAGGCCACGAACGCGGGCCTCGAGAGCCTCGCCCAGGTGAGCCCGTCCATGTACGGCGCCTCGGGGGGCTACTTCGGCTCGATCTCGGACCTGCTCACCTGGGGCCGCGTGCTCGGGTCCGGCACCCTCCTGCCGGCCTCCCTGCAGAAGGAGCGCCTCACCTCCGTCTCCCATCCCGCCGACGATCCCGGCAGCCCCGAGTACGACGGCTACGGCCTCGGCGCCGGCCTGCTGGACGGCTGGTGGGGGCACACCGGGACGGGACTCGGCTACGAGTCGCTCACGATGTACCAGCCCGGCACGGGCACCACCGTGGCCATCCTCATCAATACCCAGCTGGACAACCCCAATGGGCCGGCCGAGCTGTTCGAGCAGCTCGAACCGGGCCTCGCCGCGCTCGGATAGGGCCGCGCTCTCCCACGCGGACAGTTCTGCAGCGAAACCTTCCTTCTGGGGCCCCTTCTGCGGTACAAATACGCCGGGACCTGCGCAAACGTCCGGCGAACCCCGCGCACCGAGGGGGGCCCGCCGGAGGGACCAAAGGAGGCCACGTTGTCTGAGTCCAATGCCCCAACCCGCGACACGCCCACCCGGGCGCCGGCCAGACCGGTGCCGTACGCCGTGGCCGGGGTCCTCCTGGCCGTCGCGATCGTGCTGCCGCTCATCCCGCAGATGTACTCCTTCGACCGGCCGCGGCTGGGCGGCATGCCGTTCTTCTACTGGTACCAGCTGCTCTGGGTGCCCATCTCGGCTGCGCTCAGCGGGATCGCCTACTGGCTCGTGACCACCGAGGACCGCAGACGCCGTACGGCGGCCCGGGCGGGGACGTCCCCTGCCGCGGCCGGCCCCGGCAGCACGGCGGCCGGCCCCGGAAGCACGGCGGCCGGCCCCGGCCTAGGCAGCCCCGGCAGCGGCGGCCGCCACGCGGCGTCGTCCGACGAGGCAGGCCACGAAGGAGATGAGCCGCGATGAGCACCCGTCCCGTCAACTGGACCGCCCTCATCATCGTGATCCTGCTGTTCGTCATCGTGGCCGTCATGGGGTTCATGGCGGCGCGCTGGCGCCGCTCGAAGGAGGAGACGGGCCTGCACAGCCTCGACGAGTGGGGCCTCGGCGGCCGCGGGTTCGGCACCTGGATCACCTGGTTCCTGCTCGGCGGCGACCTCTACACCGCCTACACCTTCGTGGCCGTCCCCGCCGCCATGTGGGCCACGGGCGCGGTCAGCGGCTTCTTCGCAGTTCCTTACACGATCGTGCTGTACCCGATCATCTTCATCATCATGAGCCGGCTCTGGTCCGTCTCGCACCGGCACGGCTACGTCACGAGCGCCGACTTCGTGGGTGGCCGCTATGGGAGCCGCTGGCTGTCCCTCGCCGTGGCGGTCACCGGCATCGTGGCCACCATGCCGTACATCGCGCTCCAGCTCGTGGGCATCAAGGCCGTCCTGACCGTCCTGGGCCTCGGCAGTGCCCAGAACGCGTTCCTGACGGACCTGCCGCTCATCCTCGCCTTCGTGGTGCTCGCCGCGTACACGTACACCTCAGGGCTGCGCGCGCCGGCGATGATCGCGGTGGTCAAGGACCTGCTGATCTACCTGGCGGTGATCGTGGCCGTGATCTACCTGCCGATCAAGTTCGGCGGCTGGGACACGATCTTCGGCGCCGCGCAGACCAAGCTCGGCACCGTGAGCCAGGCGACGGGCAAGCCCGCGGGCGTCTTCATCCCCGGCGCGACGAGCTACTCGGCGTACTGGACGCTCGCGCTCGGCTCGGCCATGGCGCTGTTCATGTACCCGCACTCGGTCACCGGCGTGCTCGCGTCCAAGGCGCGCAACACGATCCGGCGCAACGCGGCGATCCTGCCGCTCTACTCGCTCATGCTCGGCTTCCTCGCGCTGCTGGGCTTCGTGGCCATCACCGCCGGCACCAAGCCGATCGACCTCGACGGGTCCGTCAATCCCCAGCTCGTGGTGCCGCAGCTGTTCCTGGACCACTTCCCGGCGTGGTTCGCCGGGATCGCCCTGGCTGCCATCGCGATCGGCGCCCTCGTGCCCGCCGCGATCATGTCGATCGCCGCCGCGAACCTGTTCACGCGCAACATCTACCGGGACTTCTTCCGCCCGGACGCCCCGCCGAAGACGGAGGCCAACGTCTCCAAGATCGTCTCCCTCGTGGTCAAGGTCGGGGCGCTCATCTTCGTCATCGGCATGGACCAGTCGGCAGCCATCAACATGCAGCTCCTCGGCGGCATCTGGATCCTCCAGACGTTCCCCGCCGTGGTGGCCGGCCTCTACACCCGCTGGTTCGACCGGTGGGCGCTGCTGGTGGGCTGGGCCGTGGGCATCGTGTTCGGCACGGTCTCGGCGTACAGCGTGGTCAACCCCGTCACGCACGCGCACTTCGGCGGTTCCACGGCCGCCATCCCCGGGACCAACGTGACCGTGTACATCGCGATCTCGGCGTTCGTGCTGAACCTGATCGTCGCTGCGGTGCTCACGGTGCTCCTGCGGCTCTTCAAGGTGCCCCAGGGGGCCGACGAGACCCGGCCGTCCGACTTCGGGGCCGACGAGACCGATCCCAAGGTCAAGCAGATCGAGGCCACCGCGGGCCCCACCGGCCCGTTCGCCTAGGCGCGGCTCACGGGCGGACGGCGCCGAGCTCCACGTCGATCCGCCGGTCCAGCTCCTCCTGCGCGAACACGGTCGAGCCGCCGTGGGCGCGCAGGTGGAGGAGGCTGCCGAGGCGCAGCATCCGCCAGGCGCGCTCCTCGGCGTGGTCCTTGGCGGCAGCCGCGCGGGAGACCTCCTTGTCGTAGAGGTTCGGCGCGTTGAGGGCGCGCTGGCGCACCCGCTCGGCCATCCGGGCGCGGAACGGATCCGTCTCCGCCGTGTCCGGGGTGCGGAGCAGCTCGCCGTAGGCCTCGGCCCGCTCCTCGTCGCCCTCCTTGCGGGCGAGATGGGACGCGAGGCCCAGGGCGGACTCGATCGAGGCCCAGCGCGCCGGATTGCCGTCGTACGGGAGCACGGCGAGCAGGTCGGCGACCTTGAGCGCGTTCTCGGCGTCGTCTTGGCCCACGTAGAGCTCGAAGGCGAGCTCGCGCAGGTCGGACAGGCACGCGCCGGACTTGACGTTGATGCCCTTCGCGAGGCGCCCGGCGAGCTCGTTGACGGCATGCCGGCCGGGATGGGCGGCATCGATGGCGCGCATGAGCTCCTCGGGCTTCTCCTCCAAGGCAGGGATGCGGGCCAGGAGCTCCGGGCGGGGGCCCGGGGAGGACGCCGGGGCGGCGCCCGGCACCATCACCACCTCGCCCGTCTCGAGCGTGATCTCGGACGGCCCGCGCAGGGGCGCCTGGGGCACCGCAGCCGGGGAGGCGCCGGCGGCCGGCGGCTCGGTGGCGTGCGGCTCCGTTGAGACGAGGACCTCGGTCTCGGTGCGCGCGGGGGCGGCGTCCGTGCGGTAGGGCTCCGCGGTGGCGGGTCCCGGGGCGCCGGGCTCCGTGCCGCTCAGCCCTGCGCCGCGGGGTTCCCGGCTGGCCGGCTCCGGTGCCGCCGGGCCGGCGGGACCGCGCGCGGCCGTGGATCCGGAGGCGGATCCGGCCGCGCCGGAGAACAGCAGGTCAGCGGGGCGGCCGCCCTTGCCCCGGGCCACGCGGACGCGCGTGCCGTGGGCGACCCGCAGGTTCAGATGGTTGTCCAGCACCGCGAAGTACAGGGCGGCGTGGCCGTAGTCGTCCAGCACGGTGTCCACTTCGAGGATCTCGGCGCTGTCCTTGCCGTCGGGCAGGAGCAGCCGCTGCCCCTGCTTGAGCTCGTGGGCTTCGATCTCGTGGAACTCGGGGGTTCCGGGCCGCTCGTGCGGTCCCGAGCTGTCGTGCATCTGGGTCCTCCGTGGTGGCTTTCGGTCCGCTCCCACCCTATAAAGGATTGGTAACGACCGCCCACAGGCGCGCGGGGGCCGGCGCGAACAGGACCTCTACGGGGCGATCCCGGCGAACGCGAGCGCCTGCCGCACGAGCTCGCCGCGGCCGCCCACGAACTCCATCTGGACCGGTCCGCTGAGCACCTCGGCGGGGGACATCCACGTCAGCTCGAGCGCGTCCTGCCGCGGCTGGCACTCGCCCGTCACGGGGATCACGTAGGCCAGCGCGACGGCGTGCTGGCGCTCGTCGGTGAAGCCCGTCTGCGACGGCGACGGGAAGTACTCCACCACCGTGAACGGCACCGGGCTGACCGGCAGCTGCGGGAACGCGAGCGCGCCGAGGTCCTTCTCGAGGTGGCGCAGGAGCGCCGCCCGGATGGTCTCCTTGTAGAGCACGCGGCCCGAGACGAGGCTGCGCATCATGTTGCCCTCGTCGTCGGCCTGCAGCAGCAGGCCCACCTCGTTGACGTACCCGAGGGGGTCCAGACGCACCGGCACCGCCTCGACGTACAGCATCGGCAGCCGGTTCCGAGCCTCGTAGAGGTCGTCCGGGGAGAGCCAGCCGGGATACGGGTCGGGGGTGCGAACTGCCATGCCTACTGTTCTACCGCATCCGGGCTGCGGTAGCGGGGCCCGCCGCCAGGATCATGACGTCGCGTCCGTCCGGGGTCGGGATCCGCAGGCGGACGACGCCGCCGGGCCGCCCCCCGCCCTCGGCCTCCTCTTCTGTGACCTCCTCGGCCGGCCAGCCGGCCAGTGCGAGGCGGGGCAGGAGCTCGCTGCGCCGCCCCGCGTATTCGAGGACGAGGCCGCCGGCCGATGCGGCGTCTGCCCTGACGGCGGCGAGGACACCTCCGTTCTTGGCGGTGAACTCGCGGGCGCTCGCCGGGGCGAACAGCGGCTCCGGGCGGGGGCGGGCGCCGATCGCGGCGAGGGCCGCCGCCGCGCCGTCGAGGTCTGGGGTGTTCCACTCGAGCCGCACGGTCATGTCGGGATCGGCGTCCACGGGGCGCCCGGCGTGGGAGGTGGGCTCGGCCGTGAACCCGAAGCCGTCCGGGCCCGTGATCCGGACCCGCGGCCCGCCGGCGGAATCCTCGAGGGCCGCCCGACCGCCGTCGTCCACGGTGCGGCGCGCGAACTCCTGCGCGTCCCGGACCTCGACCCCGAACACGGTGGTGCCGTCCTGTGGCGAGCCCCGCTCCGCGGAGCGGAGGCGCACCCGGCCGCTGTGCGAGTCGAGCACGGCCCAGCCCTCGCCCTCCTCCCCGGGCACGAGGCCGAGGTCGAGCAGGAGGCGGCGCAGCTCGGGCAGCGCGGACGTGTAGCGGGTGGCGAGGACACGCAGCATGGGGGCTCCTTCCCTGCAGGTGCCCCCATCCTCCCACCACCGGCCCCCTCCCGTTTCGGGTACGCATCTCGCCGCCCTTTCCCGGTGTGATGTCTCAGGAGTCCGTGGACACTTCCTGTCTCAGGTGAGTGTGGACGGATCGTGTCTCACGTGAGTGTAGACAGTTCGGCTGTGGCGGG